>CAZHEC010000143.1:0-3799 GCA_964531465.1 uncultured Nitrososphaeria archaeon
AAGGAGCAACGATAAGAGAGGTTGAGAGATACGGCAGCGTCGAATCCATAACTATGGTGGATCTTGACGGTGAACTAATAGAGATTGTTAGGGAGAAGCTTCCTTCATGGTCTCAAGGCTCATTTAATGATAAACGCCTCAAGCTAGTTATATCTGAGGGTCGTAGATTCCTTGCGAACCAGCCTGACGGATCCTACGATGTGATAATAATGGATGCCACAGACCCTGTAGAGTGGGGACCCGCTGCAAAGCTCTATACAAAGGAGTTCTACTCAATAGCGTATAGGAAGCTCAGGGAGGAAGGCATACTGGTAACCCAGGCCTCATCGGTGTCCCATTCTCTTAGAACGTATCTCTCGATTGTTAGGACCTTGGGGGAAGTTTTTCCCAAAACCTGCGGATACTCGGTTTATGTTAAGTCTTTTGCGTCCCTCTGGGGATTCGCTGTTGGCTCTAAGGACGGCTTACCCTCGGGGCTGAGTGGAGACGACATAGAACAGAGGATTAGGGATAGGGGGGTGAGGGGGCTGAAATTTTACTCCGGGAGAATTCATGAAGCTCTCTTCTCACTCACCGACGTCTTAACAAAGACTTGGAAAGCCGAGGCCATAACCTTAACCGACGAGAAAATAGAGAGCGGCATACAGCTCTAAATAGATATAACTACCCTTGCCCGCTCCTCTACCTAGATAAGGTATGGCAATAGAGGGCGTAGAATGGATATTCGTCGCCGTAATAGTCATAGTCCTAATACTTTGGGACCCATCAAAGATACCTAAGATAGCTAGGGCCTTGGGAGAGGCGAGGCGGGAGTTCGAGAAAGCATCCATGGAGCTTAGGACGGAGATAATTAGGGCTGGGTTGGAGGCTAGCGATGAGAAACTGATAGAGGTGGCTAGGAGCCTTGGGATTGAGACCGAAGGTAAGACGAAGGAAGAAATATCCGAGGAGATTCTGAGAAAGGCTGGAATAGGGAAATAAATTAAGGAGAGGTTGGGGGCGTGGGCGTGTTTAGCGGCCCTCGGCAGCCCCGCTAGAACCCTATTCATACCTCGAATAGGGCGTTGGCCCCCGAGGCTAGAAATAATGACAGACGGGGCATTGCCTTTGGCCTTCGCTCCCGCCTACGCCCCGGCGGAAACCCGCCCTCCCTACAACAACATGCATAGCCAGCAATTAAGAGTTCTGACTCCATTAATCTATCCAGGGCTTGGTATTACCTTTTATTTTCTTTTTTGTTCTTTGGCTTGCCTAGGTTTTTTAAACTCCTCTCGATAGGCCGCAGAGGCACTGTATATAGCCGCATCCCACCGGCGATACAATAACGGCATACATCGATCCCCTTTATAAAAAATGAGTAAAAGTTGACAGCATATTTAGTAAAATTTGTAAAGAATATATAGGCATCATTGCGTATAGACGCTGCTATGCTTAAAGAGAGCATGAAGGTTAAGCTAGTTGATTGGCTATGTAGCTACATAACGTCACATTATGAATTGGATAGTTTGATTAGATTAATAGACCGTTATCCAGAAGATTTTCCTGGTACCAAGACCAGTAGTTCGTTACATGCTCGATTAACCTCATTAATAGATGAGATAAGTAAACAACCTAAAGAGCTTTTAAGGTTGCTGAATTCTGTCGTTAAGCGGTATGATATCGATGCTTATGATTTTGAGGAGCTCTCACATATCTTAATAGGCACCGGATTAGATGTAGATATAGACCGTGAGATAGTGGTTTTTACTGGCCATCAAATGGCTGTTAAGCAACACTTTGATGAAAATGTTGAAAATTTACTAGATAGGCTCCCATCGCAAGCTAATGAGTTTATAAAAGATGCTAAAAACCAACTTGAGAAAATGGAATTTAAAACATGTCTAGCACGCTGTAGAGATGCTTTAGAATCTCTACGTCCTCCAAGTTTTATTAGATACATAAAAGAATTGGAGGGTAATGGAAAAATACAACCTGTTGATAGAAGTTTAATGGAGAAGGTCTATGGATATCTTTCTTCCTTAGGCGCTCATCCCGCGAATCCTGATAAAGAACAAGCATTACTTGGATATAATATAACAGTTGAAATCCTAATTTTTATGTTACGTAAAGGTCTTTTTTAAACGACTAATGTTTAATCATTTATTTACTAACCTCATAATCATTAGTTAGTATAGATTAACTCAAATCGTATTTTCAGTATTTATATCACTATTTTAGCACCTCCAGTGATAATATATCTTTCACGGCGCCCGCAATCATCTCCGTCGTCTTTCGAGAAATTCTTGGTATTTATCTACGTTCCATAGTTCTGGTTCTAGTGGTATGAAATGTTGCTTCAATAATTCTGGATTCTTTTTGAATAATTCATTTAAGTATTTATGCGGCGGATTTTCATGTATATGACTATCCACTTTTGATGAGATTATTGTGATGTTTGCAAAGTCGTCAGGGGATTCTTCGCCTGATATCCCTGATCCTCAAGATAGTCTTGAGGGAAGATATGGTGGATATGTAATTCGCTTGGGGGTATCTCAGTAATGGGTTTAGGCTCACTATCCCCGAGCAGGACATTCCAGTCATGGGCGTTATTTTGAGAATACAGCACCTGGAGTAAAGTTACGTGCATGTTCTCGTAATCTCCCTTGAGCTCTTCTAAGCTTATTGAAGTTCGCTGAGGTTTTTCAATAAGCCTTCTAATCCTTTCGCTTGCTCCAGAGCTTTCATGTCTTCGTAGAGGTCGCTTTCGAGCCTTCCGGTGTACCGCTTACTGAACGATGCTAAAATTAGCCATTTAATTAAGCCTCTCTTTATTCCTTGGGATATAACCCCACCATGTTGCAGAAATTGTTTATGCAAGAAAACCGCCGGGATAACAGGGAGATATCTTGACTGTAAGTATTTTGACGTCTTAATTCCATACTCACCAAAGATTGTAATAGTCTTGCTTAGTGCTTTCTCAGTCTCCGCTAAGTAGTTAAAAGAATGCTCAGGCTGTATTTAGTAAAGCTTTTGTCTTGCTTCGCTGAATTTTATGCTATCACTAGCCACCGTGAGATACGTCCTCATCAATACTGTCTCAGGGATTTCAAAACCAGTTTTAGAGAGTCTGTTAGATGCGTTAGAAAACTCTCTTCTAAATGAAGCTCCTATTGTTGCTACTGCCTTTCCCGTTAAGAGTGCTAACGCTAGGTCGTGGAGCTTAACCTTGGTACCCTTGTCATTGAGCGTGACGAATATCTCAGAGATTCTATCGAAGATAGTTATTAGGTCGTCCTCTTGACCTGCCTCCATTTTAGCCTTGATAAAAGTCACTTCGTAGGTTTTGACCCGGGTTAAAAGCTGTGTTAAGCCCTTTCGGAGTAATTTTTCACTAACCCCCAGGGAGCCTTTTGTCCGCTCTTTCTTAACCTCTATAAGCTCGTCCATATCCTCCGTGGAAAGGATATCATGGACTCTGAACCATGTTGGCTTGCCTGCAAGCTCGTTCTTACGCCTCTCCAGCCTGAAGCTACCGCTTAATGGGTCGAAGAAAAGCCGAATCTCCCTCCTTTTACCCCCAATCTGCAGAGAGCCGTGCTTCAATAGCAGGATAGAAGTTAGTCTTTGCCGTCCATCAATGACCATATACTTCCCATTATCCTTAGGATAATTATCAACTAACGGTTGAAAAAGGTTCCTGGTACTCGGAGTAAAACTTGGTAGGTATCTCCCAAATACATACTCCATTTATCAGATAATTGTTTATATATTGAATAAGCAAGATCCGCAACCTGAGGATTCCTCCAAACGAAAGGACGCT
>CAZHEC010000144.1:0-3783 GCA_964531465.1 uncultured Nitrososphaeria archaeon
CTAACAACGTTATAGGAGTCGTGGGGAGGATACATGAGAGGCTCGAATAACTCCGTGTTGTCCCTATAGTATTGTAGTGGATCCGGGCTTGAGGCGAGTTCCTCGATCCTGCTCCTAAGCCTCTCCAGCTCCACGTTCATCTCCCTTATCTTGGGCGAGACGACATGGTAGAGCGCCACGATCCCCGTCAGTTGCGAGAGCAGGACCATGGATGCCACCATCTCCTTCCTACCCCCGGCAAGGCAGACATACACCCTGCCATACCTGGATCGGAGGCGGACCATAACCCTTGAGGCCTCCTCCATGAACACATAGTTATCCTCCTCATCGGATATGTCGGATACAGGCAGCCTAACCAACTCTATCTGAATCCCTGGGTATCTATCCTGGACGGCTACTTGGGCAAGCGTGGAGCTGCTGACGACCATAGGCTCTGAAGTATATAGTATCACGAGCCTCCCAATCCTCTCAGTCCTCTCCACATAATTCACAAACTCGGTAACAACGGGAGGCGAGGTCCCCATAGTCGCTATCACCGCAAGACCCAACCAAACTCACCGACTATACACCCTGAACCAGATCCCTAATATAACTTAACAATTTGTGTTTGCTGCCGGGTAAGAGACATGAAGAACCAGGAGGCTACCGACCTTGATGAGGCTGAAATCTATGTTAAACTTTATCTCCAATTCGGCCCCTTCCATGGATTGCATGAGTCGCGAATCTTCCCTGGTTGTGGCAGCATGGGGATACCCCCAGCCATGGCGGCCTTTCAGATATAGGTTAGAGTCGGCTCACCCCGCCTTCAGGGATAGGCTGAAGCATTCATGCATCTCCCGTTCATCAACAGTAGCTCTGGTCTCAGCACTTCAGAAGATCCAGGAGAGAGTGAAGTGTATAATCTTCGGGCTGGACACAGTGGTCCAACCTGAGGAGTCAGGAGACTTGAGGACGCGTGCGGAAGAGTTTTACAGGGGGTGGGTTGAGAAGTTAATTAGCGGATGCGAGTGCTGTAGTTCGCTTGACCCATCGGACTTCCAGGTCGTAGTCCTGCCGGGCAAGGGAGAGTTCCATGGCTGGAGGTATATGGGGAGCGTGGATCACATGTTCAATAAAGTGTTCGACGTATTAACGAACACGCTCACGGGGGATGAGTTCGCCTGGATCCACCTAGACCTCACACATGGTCTCAACTACCAGATGCTGGCCGTGCTGTATGGGGCTATATCATCCGTGGTTGCAGCTGGCAGGGAGACTAGGCTCTTAATGTATAACTCTACACCACCCCCACCGCAGCGTAAGGGACGCAATGACATGGGGATGGGTAATGGGTCTTCGTTAGACCTCCTAGACGTTACGAGGCTTAGGGAGGCTGTCGGCGTTGT
Organism: uncultured Nitrososphaeria archaeon; assembly: GCA_964531465.1. GTDB lineage: Archaea > Thermoproteota > Nitrososphaeria_A > Caldarchaeales > Wolframiiraptoraceae > Benthortus. The sequence goes on from CAZHEC010000144.1 coordinate 1,386, forward strand.
AAGGGCCCTCGAGTCCCTTAGGAACCTTAGCACGGCTGAGCTGGGGAGGGCTGTGGGAGACCTAGAGAGAAGCGGGGTTGAGGAGGCCCGGAAGCTGGCGGAGGTCTTGAAGGAGGATGTGAAGAGGTTTATAGACATTTTCAGGAGCGGTGCAGTCGCCCTTACTTACCCGAGGTCGACGGCTGAGGGAAGACCCTTAGTCAGGCATATCTGCGAGATCGCCGAGGAGCTTGGAAGGATTGGCTGGAATACATCATATCCGCCTACCGTGAAGCCAGGCGAGAAGGTGGTGGAGTATCCTCCGGCCACAATATACCAGTCTATCCGTAAGGCGGTAGCCCTAATCATGAGGGATTTCTGTGGGAATGAGAGGTTTAGGAGGCCTGGAGGTCTGATAGAGTACATGGAGGCCTGCAGGAAGATCCTGGTGGATAGGGGCTTTATCGCTCAGGCCCTCCAGGTGGGTGAGGAGGTACAGGCCCTGAGAAACGTGGCGATGTATGCGAGCAGTATAGGGATTAGGGCAGTAGATGCCGAGCTGTACGCCCTTTTGACCTGCGGGGAGAAGAAGCATCAGCTGGGCAGGTGGGTTAGGGGGGAGGGAGAGCCACCCGTCGTGGAGGAAAACGAGATTGAGAGGCACAGAGAGGATATTCGGGTGAGGCGGGAAAGGAATGTGGGGGAGCAGGACCTGAGGAACCTAACAGCCCATGCAGGCCTAGAATACACCATGCTCTCATCAATGATCCTAGGAGGCCGTGATATAGAGGAAGTTAACTACCATGAGAGGATCTTCCACGCGATCGGCATGTTGATAGATGCTTAGGTGGTAAGGCGAGGATGGGCGGCTCTCAATGACCTCATACATAGTCCTTTTAGCCAGCACCTCGCTGAGATGCTATCCACAGGCTTAACCTACCTCAACACAGAAATGGTGACGTACCTCCTCAATTTCATCACTATGTAACACTAATTTTGTATAGAAGTATTCGGGGCTGAGAATACTAGTGAATGCTTAAAGGTTGTCGGAATGATTTGTGGGGCTCAGAGGTATTCTCGTTCATCATGGGTCAGGAGGCGGGTTACATCACGGCTGATATATGTTGATGCATCGACCATATATCTTTTATCCATGGGTCATCTGAGAGACCTGTAGAGTGGGCTTAGGTCTCCCATAGGATTCTTTAATGGGACTTAAATTAAAAGGCTTTGTGCATACTGCTTCTACTTGGGGAATGCCTGGAGGTTTAGGCTGTATCTTCTTGCTAGTTTTAGGAGCTTGTTCTGGACCTTCTTTATGTAGGTTCGGTAGTATCTTTCCGGTATGTAGATTCTTACTAGGTTTCCTTCGGCCTCTATGCTGAAGTCGGGTATGTGTTTCTGGATGAGCTGGGCTATCTTCCTCTCAGGGACTCTTGTCTCCTGCTCCTCCTTCTTCACTGGGACCACGAATGTTCTCTCTCCGAAGACGTATAGCTCATACTTGGGTTCGCCTGTCATGAAGTCTCTTACAATCACTGTGGGTCTGGCTAGGTCTGCCCTCCTTAGACCTGCAGGGACCTTGACGGTCATCTCGAGGACGTATATCTCCGAGACCTCCCCCTTATCCATGAAGATTACAGTATCCACTATTGAGGGGAGGACCCCGACGTCCACCTTGTTTGCTATGCGTTGGATGGCGTCTATGGGTGTTGTGGCGTGGATGACCCCGACCATGCCTATTCCTGCGAGCCTCAAGTCTATAAACAGGTCGAAGTCCTCCGGGCCACGGATCTCATCAAATATCGTGTAGTCAGGCCTGCTAAGCAGGAGGACGTCATGCAGCTCGCTTCCCTTGGCCGCCGACTTCGAGTACTGGGTTATATCGGCTGAGACCGAGAGGTCTCTTGGACTCTCTATCGTCTTTACAACCTTGTTCAGCTCCTTGTAGTGTTCTGCGAGGGCCTGGGCGAAGGTGGACTTCCCCATCCCCGGTGGACCTGCTATTAGGATTCCCTCGGCTTGGGTCTCAAGCCTATCCAGGACCTCTCCGGGCAGGTAATAGTCCCCCAGGCTCCGCTTGACGATAGGTCTCACAACGGTTAGCTCAAAGCCATCCGAGAATGGAGGCCTGGTAACCACAACCCTATACTGCTTTAGCTGGAATATCCTGACCCCGGGTTCGTCTATTTCTAAGAAGGCGTCGGAGCCGAAGCTCTCATACGCCTCCCTCATGAGGTGTGCTATCACCAGCTCTATCTCCTCCCTCCTCAGAGGCTCCTCCCTCACGTCCTCGAATCTCCATCTACCTGGAACACCTCTCTTGACCCTGGGTGGTAGACCCTCCTTGAGGTGGACACTCATGACATCATCGCCGAAGAGTTCCTTAACCGTGAATGGAGGTGGCGGAAGCTCATAG
>CAZHEC010000145.1:0-3775 GCA_964531465.1 uncultured Nitrososphaeria archaeon
ATAAGGGTTGGCTCACATGGCCTGGGCCTAAATATTTAATTCATCCCGTCACTAATTTTATCGATGAATCGGAATGGGTAAGGGCTTTAATGTTGTTAAGGTCATGGAGCCTGAGTCCTTTAAGCAGCTTGAGCTTCTCCAAAAGGAGGTTTGGGGTGGAAGCGAGATCATACCATACCATGTCTTGATAGCTTTCCAGAAGATGGGAGGGGTTGTTTTAGCGGCGTATGATGAGCGTGATAGGCCTGTGGGCATGCTATGTGGATATAACAGCACCAGGGATGGGGAGCCCTTCTTCTACATGCATCTCTGCGGGGTTGTTCCCGATATGAGGAATCAGGGTGTGGCCACCATGTTGAAGATTAGGTTGAGGGAGCTCCTCCTGGAGGAGGGGATAAGGGTTGCGAGGTGGCTTCTCGACCCCCTCCAGATACCTGAGGCATACCTAAGCATCCATAGGCTCGGAGCGGTTGGGAGAAGGTACGAGGAGAACTTCTACGGCCTGATGAGGGACCCATACAATAGGGGGCTAGAGTCCGATAGGCTCGAGGTAGAGTGGAGGATGGACTCACATAGAGTGGAGGAGAGGCTGAGCCAAAACCATGAAGACACCGTGGAGAATCTCCGGAGAGAGGGTGCAAAAAACATACTAAAGACAGTTAACGTCGGCTCGGTTAAGAAGGTCCTTGACTACCGTCTAAACATAAAGTCGGGGAAGATACTCCTTGAGATTCCCCGCAACATGGATGACATAAAGAGGCTTGACCTCTCGACGGCCATAGAGTGGAGGAGGATAACAAGGCGTATCTTCAAGAAATACATCTCGGAGAGCTATGTGGTAACGGACCTTCTCCCAGGCGGTGATAGCTATTTCTATCTCCTAGAGAAGTTAGAGTAGGCTTCCAGCTATGAATGCAATTAACGCTATCAGCATCCATATTAGTGTCTGCTGCTTAACCTTGTAGGCGTTTTCAGGGGTGGGGTTCCTCACTATACTGATTGCAGAGTAGATGAATCCTGCGTCTGCAGGCAATACTATTGCTATGTAGGTCCATGAGACGAGGTTTAGGAGGTATGGTATAGGGCTTACCGCCACCGCTGATACGTATAGGAGTGCTCCGAGATTGGCTGCAATCCTTCTCCCAAATATCCTCGCAATGGTCCTCACACCCCTCAAGGCATCGCCCTCCACATCGGTTATACCCTTTATTACCTCTCTGCCCGTATTTGATAGAAGGACTGGCACGGCGAAGAAGACCAGTCTAGGAGAGACGTATCCATCGCTCATAACAGCACCGTATATGAAGGGGGCCACCACCACGAGGCTCACCGCCAGGTTTCCCGCAAACCCGGTCTTCTTTAGATAAGCATTGTAGGATAGTGAGGCCGCGTAGGCTATTGAGGCTACTGCTAGGCATGCAGGTGATGTTAGGGCCGCTGACACTATTCCCACAGCTCCTAGCAGGGATGAGACAAGAATTGCTTGGCTGGGCTTTACCAGGCCTGAGGGTATGGGTCTATGGGGTGCATTCACCGAGTCAACCTCCCTGTCAAAGTAGTCATTGAATCCCATGGAGCTTCCGTTCAGGGAGTAGGCCGTTATGAGGCCGAGTATAGATGTCTCCAAAGTTATGGACTTCATGTCCGAGAGAGCTACACCTGCCAGGACCGCTATGAACATAAGTATGCCGTTTGGAGGCCTGGTTAGGGAGATTAGGGCCCAAACGCTCCTAGACATTCCTTAAATCCACCAGGGATGCCCTATAGTAGATTACCTCATTCCTCCTATCAACCACAGCGAGTATAAGCTCCTTTCTCATGTTCCTACAGGTCTGAGTCCACTTCCTAATCTTCCCCACGGTGGTGTCTCTGCCCTCATATACTGGCACCACGACGTATTTGGCGGCCTTCTCACCATACTCGCCCCTCTCGAAGACCCTAAACCTCAGCTCCTCCCCGAAGCCTTCCTTCACAACATACCTCCTCTTTCTCAGGTCCCTATACACTACATAGTCTCTCCAGAGGTTTGGGGAGTGTGTGGCCAGTATAGTTAGTAGGTCGTTGAAGCTGAGGCTCCCCCCATCCTCTCCCACAACCCTCATCCTGCCCTCCTCCACCAAGTAAAGGGCCTCCACATCCATGTATCTAACGGCGTCCCCGCTTCTCTCCCCAAACCCCTTCGTGAGGAGGCTCTTGGATAAGGGGTTCAGGTCCGAGATAACCTCGCCGCCCCGAATCCTCGCCTTCAGAACCTTGTTATCTAACTGCTCACCCATCCCCGCACCACACCTTCCTCCAGCTAAGCCTTAAATTTGCCGCACAGCCAAGCCCTCGGGGGTGCCGGAACCATAACCACCAAGATAACGCTCCACTGGCTTGAGAGGATGGTTGCTAAGGCCCTCAGGGATGCCGGGGGCCTCATTAGCTTCGAGGAGGCGGCGAGGCGTATTGGCCGTGATGTAGGTTCGGTTGCTAAGGCTGCACTCTGGCTTAAGGGTAAGGGGCTTGTGGAGGTTGAGGAGAGGGTTAGGCGGAGGCTCTCCTTAGGGGATGAGGGGAGAGAGTATGCCTCGGGAGGGCTCCCGGAAAGACGGCTCATAAACCTCCTGAAGGACCGTGGCGGAGAGATCGGGCTAAACGATGCCAGGGATGCCTTGGGCCGCAGGTTCGAGATAGGTCTAATGTGGGCAAAGAGGAATGGGTGGATAGAGATTGCTAAAGGTGATGGTGGGCCTATTATAAGGTTGAGGAGGGAGCCTGGGGAGACTCCAGAGGAGCATGTTCTAAGCATATTGGCTGGGGGGCCGAGGTATCTGGAGGAGCTTCCAAGAGAGCTTAGAGATGCTTGCCTAAGGCTTGCCCAGCGTCCAGGCGTAGTGGAGATTGAGGAGAAGCGTGAACACTTCCTCAAGCCTACTCAAGCCCTGATGGAGCTTCCAACCGAGGAGCTGGAGGTTGAGGAGGTTACAAGGCTTACGAGGGAGCTTCTGGTCTCCGGTAGATGGAGGCAGGTTAGGTTTAGCAGATTCGATGTCAAGGCGCCTACGCCCCCGAGCTTCGCTGCGAGACGGCATCCACTCCAGCAACTCATCAAGCTGGTCAAGGAGGCCTTTACCGAGATGGGGTTCGAGGAGATAAGGGGCCCGATGGTCGAGCTAGCCTTCTGGAACTTCGACGCCCTCTTCCAGCCCCAGGATCACCCTGCAAGAGACATGCATGACACGTTCTACCTAGAGAACCCGTCTATAGGCGACCTACCAGAGAGATTTGTGGAGCCTGTTAGGAGGGCTCACGAGGATGGTGGTGGGACAGGCTCTATTGGATGGAGATATAGGTGGAGTAGGAAGGAGGCGAGTAAGCTAATCCTGAGGACCCACACCACGGCCACGACGATAAGATACCTGGCCGAGCATCCCGACCCACCCGTCAAGGTGTTCTCCGTTGACCGCATATTCAGGAACGAGAGGGTGGACTGGAAGCATTTGGCCGAGTTCCATCAGATTGAGGGTATAGTCATGGATGAGGGAGTCTGCTTCAGAGACCTGCTAGGTCTAATCAAGGAGTTCTACTCGAGGCTCGGACTCAAGGAGGTTAGGTTCAGGCCTAGCTACTTCCCCTACACGGAGCCATCAGCGGAAGCAGTCGTATACCTAAGGGACAAGGGTATATGACTGGAGCTGATAGGAATGGGAATATTCAGACCCGAGGTAACCATGCCCCTGGGGGTTAAGCATAGGGTCTTGGCATGGGGCGGGGGGGTGGAGAGGCTGGCTCT
>CAZHEC010000146.1:0-3759 GCA_964531465.1 uncultured Nitrososphaeria archaeon
CTTCAACCTTGAGGTTGAATAGATTTCTCCCGATAATTGTATGGACCTGCTTCGCCTCCTTGCCGATATACCACCTCATCATGTCGGCTAAATGGACTGTGTGGTCCATCACGGCTCCTCCGCCTGAGAGTGATGGCTCCGTGAACCATTCCTCTATCAGTATCCTGTCTATGTTTAGCTTATTCGTTCCAACCATGGCCCTAACCTTCCCTATCCTACCTTCATCTATTAGCTGCTTCACCGTCAATGCCGCCCTATGATAGCGCATAACATAGCATGTCTGGAAGACTATGCCTGTCTCCCTAACCTTCTCGACTAGTTTGTCAGCGTCCTCCAACCTTGTTGATATTGGTTTCTCGCATAGGACATGAAGCCCACTCTCCATAACCTCTAAGGCGTGCTGCACGTGTTTTGAATTCTCGGATGTTATGATTAATGCGTCTGGCTCAGCCTTCTTGATTAGGTCTCCTAGGGTCGGGTAGAAGGGGACACCATATTCGGACGACTTCCTCTTCCCTCTCTCCGCATCTTCGTCAAATATTCCGCAGAATTCCACATCCTTGAGGGATTTGAGGCACTGTGCGTAGCTTTCTGCATGCGGGTGGGCGAAACTAACTATCCCTATCCTCAACTTACGCTCACCTCTTCATTCCTCTCCGATGATTCACGTGCGGCCAAGCATACCTTGAGGGATTCTCTGGCCTCCTCCGGCGGTATCCTGGGTTCCTCATCTTTCAGAATGCTTCTGACGAAGTCTTGTAGCTCGTCCCTGTATGGGTCTATGGGGAAGGGGAGTATGGAGGCGGAGTATGGGAGGGTAATTGGAGAATGGGACTCAGCCGACTCGTCTCCTGAGACCATTATTGGGACACCATCAAGATTGCTGTAGACCACCATAGCCTTGCTCCCATAGATCTCCAGAGTCATCGTGAATGGACAGGTTTTAGGCATGGCCCATGAAGCCTCGACGTGGGCTATGGCCCCATTCCTGAACTTGAGCAGCATAAGGGCGTGGTCATGAACCCGCCTCCCCCTTATATTCAGCAGCCTGGCATAGACCGATTCGATCTCCCCTAAGGTCCATCGCAGGAAGTCTACGTCATGTATTGCCAGGTCTATCTCCACGCCTCCACTTTTCTCCGGGTCGCCATACCATTCAGCCCAGGTTGGGAACATGCCTTTACGGGATGCACGGGCATGCAGGGGTTCCCCTAACTCGCCTTCCCCAACCATCCTCCGAGCCTCCACGTATTCTGGGAAATATCTTAGCACATGCGCCACCATCAGCTTTACTCCTGAGCGTCTAGCCTTCGAGATAATCTCGTCAGCGTCTTCCAAGTTAGTTGCTATGGGCTTCTCTAAGATTATGTGTTTTCCAGCCTCAGCGGCTACCTCGACAAACTTCCTATGCGTATGTGTCGGCGTGCAAATATCCACCGCATCAACATCTTCTCTGAGTAAGACCTTATCAGCACCCTCAACAGCCTCAACTCCATAATACGACGCAAGCTCCCTGGCCTTCCCGATGCTTCTACTCGCAATCGCCACAGCCCTTCCACCCTCCACATACCTCCAGGCTTCCAGATGGGTTCTGGCCATGAACCCAGTCCCCAAAACAGCAACCTTAACCTCTTTTTGGGACATAACGTAGTGTGAGGGATAGGGGACAGGTATTAAGGTTTTTACGTAGTTTTCCCGGTCTTTCTGGCCGGAGGGGTGCTCGGGGCAGGTTGGTTGAGGAGATAATTGGTCATGGAACTTGGCTGGATAAGGTGGCTGCGGAGCTTATTGAGAGGGAGAAGGCTCTTGGAAGAAGCCTGGATCTAATCAGGACGGAGAGCGGGCTAGGTGCCTCAGGCATTCCCCACATAGGCAGCATGGCCGACGCTGTTAGGTCGTATGGGGTAACTATGGCCTTAAGGGAGATGGGGTACCGCTCCGAGACCATAGCGTTCAGCGACGACATGGATGGGCTTAGGAAAGTTCCTGCAGGCATGCCTAAATGGCTTGAGGAATACTTGCTGAAACCTGTCTCAAGGATACCAGACCCATTCGGATGCCATGAGTCCTATGCAGACCATATGAGCGGCATGCTCAGAGAGGCATTAGACAAAGCAGGCATAGAATATAGGTTCATGTCGGGTCGAAGGGCATACGCCGAGGGAGTCCTATCAGAGCAGATACATGAGATACTCATCAACAGTAAGAGGATAGGAGAGAGGATAGAGGAGCTGACCGGCCAGAAGAAGTTTAAGCAGGTTCTCCCATACTTCCCGATATGCAAGGAATGTGGAAGAATCTACACTACTCAGGCCTACGAGTATGATGCCGATAGGAGGGTTGTCAGGTATAGGTGTGTGGGAGCTGAGGTTGGGGGGCGATGGTATGAGGGATGCGGATACGAGGGCGAGGCCGACACCAGAAAAGATGACGGCAAGCTTGCATGGAAGGTCGAGTTCGCAGCCAGGTGGAAGGCACTCGATATAAGGTTCGAGGCATATGGGAAAGATATAGCAGACTCGGTTAAGGTGAATGACTGGGTGGCGGAGGAGATTCTGAAGCATCCCCCACCATACCACGTTAGATACGAGATGTTCCTAGACGAGAGCGGGAGGAAGATATCCAAGTCTATTGGGAACGTATTCACGCCCCAGATCTGGTATAGGTATGGGACTCCCCAGAGCCTAATCCTACTCTTCTTCAAGAGGGTTGTGGGAACACGAATAATATCATACCGGACTATACCCTCCATGATGGATGAGCTTGATTACCTGGAGGATGTCTATTTCGGCAGGGTTAAGGTTGGGAATGTCTTGGAGAGGGAGCGTCTGAAGGGTTTATATCTATACTCACATCTTCTCAAGCCTCCCGAGAAACCCTCCCCCCACATCCCCTACCCCCTAATAGTCGAGCTAGCCTTGGCAGCTCCCGAAGACAAGCGATGGGAGTTCGTGGTCAGTAGGCTCGGAAAGTATGGGTATAGGCTCGATGAGCGGGCTGAAGATAAGGTTAGGCTTGCGATAAACTACGCCCTCGACTTCGGCGAGGTGGAGAGGGAGGAGGTCGAGCTAAGCGAGACGGAGAAGGAGGCGATAAGAATACTCGTGGAGAGGATACGTGAGGCGGACTCTGCCGAGAAAATCCAGAACAGTATCTTTGAGACTGCTAGGACGATGGGGATAAAGCCCGCCGACCTCTTCAGAAAACTCTACCAAATCCTGATTGGCAGGGGCAGCGGCCCGAGACTTGGCCCATACATCTGGGACATGGGGAAAGAGAAAGCCTTAGATAGGCTTCTCAAGGCAATAGAGGCTGACCCATAACATGGGTTGCTACTTGGGGAATACTTATATACGGATGAACCCCTCCATTAGCCGCATAAGTTAGGTGTAAGCTAGAATGGAGGATTTGGTTAAGATCGGGGAGCTCTCGCCGCGTTCGCGTGGCGTGAATCTTGTGGCGAAGGTTGTGAGCAAGTCTCCTGAGAGGGTTGTCTCCTCCCAATACGACCAGAGTGAGCATAGGTTGAGTGAAGCCCTGATAGCCGATGAGACAGGAGCCATAAACCTTGTCCTCTGGGACGAGAACGTGGATAAAGTCAGCGAGGGAGACGTCATAAAGGTATCCAACGGGTTTGTAAAACTCTTCAGGGGGAGAATGCAGCTAAACCTCGGCAGATACGGCTCGGTTGAGATATCTGATGCAGAGATACCTGAAGTGAACACGGACAATAATCTATCCGAGAACCCTGTTACCTAT
>CAZHEC010000147.1:0-3743 GCA_964531465.1 uncultured Nitrososphaeria archaeon
CCAGCGTGTCGTAGCTATAAACATAGACCCCGAGGCCCCAATCTTCGAGAACTGCGACTACGGGATTGTAGGGGACTATAGGGAGGTCATCCCAGCACTTATAGAGGAGATAAAGAGGAGGAAGGAGGCCAGGGCCGTTGAAGCCGAGACAAAATAGGCTAGAAGGTCTTTACGTCCTTTAGCTTTGTGTTCAGAATCTTTATAGACTTCTCCTCGGCAGCCTCCCTAACCCATCCCTCAAGGAAGTCAAGCTGATGCTCTATTGCACCATAAACTATTATCCTCCACGCCTCGACCTTAGACAATCCACGGGTTTGGAGGTAGAATATCGTCTCCTCGTCGGGCTTCGAGCCGAGTGCCTCATGTCTCGCCTCCTCCACGTTCCCTGTCCCTATCTCCAGCATGGGGGCCGAGTATCCACGTGCACCTTCGCCAAGCAGGATTACGCCGCCCTCGAACAAGGTATTGCTCCACTCCCCACGCTTATCTATCTTGGCCACCCCACGGGCAACGGCATATCCACCCTCAAGGGCAACGCCGGTAGCCCTCAGCCTACTAAACCCACGTGGCCCCTCATGAACCGCGCTGGCAAAGTAGTCAACTTTCTCCCCCAAACCTGCCACGAATGCTCCGCCTGACCTTAACTGGGCCTCCTCTAGGAGGATTGCCTCCTCCCTCTGATGATGCATGAATCCTCCTGCTGAGAGGTAGCCGTATCTGAGCTTGGAGCCCTTCTCCATTAATTTCTTGGTTAGGAAGAAGCTGGGTGAGTCGGCTGGCGGCTCGGCATAGAACAGCATGTTTCCGCTAGAGTTCTCCCCTGCATATAGCTCTATGAAGAATGTCTCGAGGGCGTCGTCCCTGAAGTCTCTCGCCTCCACCATTATCTCAGACTCCGACCCAGGCTCGAGTAAGAGTATTAAGTGCCTCGCATGGACCTGCGAGCCCCCCATACCCTCCCTCGACCTAATTATTAGCCTGGATTTTCCCGAGACCCTAACTATTGCTGCGTCTTTTAAGGCGATGTAGTGTGCTGCCGTTATCTTGGACTCCTCGGGCTTGATTAACTCGGCTAGGCGTGGCCCCTCCTTTAGCCTTGATGCCTCCGAGACCTCGACTCTCCCTTCAAGAACTTCCACGTCTATGCCCGTGTCTCCACAGATGCTTATCCTGTCGAAGTAGGGTTCGAAGAGCCTCCAATCCGTGTAATGCTTGACGGTGGGTGAGTCGCTTATCTTCTGGAAGGGAAGCTCCTGGATTAGCTGCCTAGCCTTCTCCCTATACTCCCTCATAGCCTTAGCCAACTGCACCGACCTCGCTGAACTCGAGCTGGATTACCTTACTTAGGACGCTTACGTATTCGAGTGGGAGGTCTGGGAGAACGTCTTGGAGCATTCCCAAGACTATGAGGGCCTTGGCCTCTCCCTCCTTGAGTCCCCTGCTCTGCATATAGAAGAGTTGGTCATCGCTTAGCCTGCCTGTCTTGGCCTCGTGGCTAACCGTGGCCGTGGGGTTATCCACCTGTATGTGTGGGAAGGTGTGGGCCTGGCTCTCCGAGTCCATTATAAGGGAGTCGCAGTCCACTTGGGCGAAGGCGTTCTCGGCGCTTGGGCTAATCTTCACTAATCCACGGTAGATGTTTATGCCTCCTGCGTTGCTTATGCTCTTGGAGACTATCCTGCTCTTGGTATTGGGTGCAACGTGGATTACCTTTGAGCCCGTGTCCTTAAGGTATGGGCCGTTGGCTAGGCCTATCACTATGTTGGATGTCCTGGAGCCTCTTCCTCTCAGAACCGTGCTCGGATAGGTGTAGGTTATCTGGCTTCCTATGCTCCCCTCAAGCCACTCCACGAAGGCATCCTCCTCCGCTATCGCCCTCTTGTTGTTGAAGTTGATGATGTTCCTGCTCCAGTTCTGTATCGTGGTGAACTTCACGTGGGAGCCCTTCTTGGCGAATATCTCAACCATGCCGTCGTGGAAGCTGTATTTCTTGAGGAGTGGGGCGGAGCATCCTTCTATGAAGTGGATGAAACTATTCTCATCCGCCACTATCAAGGTGTGCTCGAACTGTCCCTCCATGGATGCCCCGATGAAGAAGAATGCCTCTATAGGCTGCTCGATTCTGACATTGGGCGGCACATAGACGAAGGTTCCACCGCTCCAGAGGGCTACGTGGAGTGCGGCGAACTTGTGGTCCGATGGTGGGAACACCCTTGCGAAGTATTGCTTCACGAGGTCTGGATACTTCTGGACCGCTTCCTCCATGGGTAGGAGGATTACGCCCTTCTTCTCAAGCTCCTTCTTGAATCGGTGGAAGACAGTCTCGCTGTCATATACGGCTGTCAGCCCCATCAGGAACCTCTGCTCAAGCTCCGGCAGGCCTAGCCTCTCATAGGCCTCCCTATACTCCTTTGGGATCTCCTCCCAGCTCGAGACCCTTTCAGCCTTCGGCTTAACATACTGGCTTAGCTCCTCAAGGTCTATGTGCTCGACTCCAACCAGCCAGTTAGGCATGGGATACTTCTCGAAGAGTTCCAGGGCACGTAGCCTCAGTCTGAGCATCCACTCGGGCTCGCCCTTAATCCTCGATATCTCCTCGATTAGGCCCCTCTCTATCCTTCCACGTATCTCGACTTCCTTGGCGTACTCTTTCTCGACCCCGTAGAGCTCCTCTCCAGGCCATCCACCTAGAATCTCCTCAAGCTTGGAGGTCTTAACAGCCTCGGTCACGCCTCCTCACCCCCATACCTTGCGTATCCCTCACGCTCAAGCATGTCGGCGATTTCGGGTCCACCGCTCTCCACCAGCCTGCCATTAACTATCACGCTTACCCTATGGGGCCTCGCATAGTTGAGTATCCTGGCGTAGTGGGTTACGAGGAGGACTCCGCTCCCATTCTCGGCGAGCTTGGTTATGTATTTGGCCACGGCCTTTACCCCGTCTATATCGAGGCCGCTGTCAGGCTCGTCTAATAGGACGTATCTGGGCTTGAGTATTAGGGCTTGGAGTATCTCGCTCCTCTTCCTCTCGCCGCCGCTGAATCCGAGGTTCACATCCCTCCTCAGCACCGATGGGTCGAGTCCAAGCTCACGGGCATATCTCCTCGCCTCCACCAGCATCCTAGGGTTCTGGACCTTGAGCAAGTCCTGGACACCCGCCCTCTTGTTCGTTGCCGCTAGGAGGAGTGTAGAGAGCTTTACTCCTGGAATCTCCCTCGGGTTTTGGAATCCCAGCATGATTCCCTTAAGGCTTCTCTGGTCGGGTGGGAGGCTGACGATACTCTCTCCATCAAGCCTCACATCTCCCTCAACTATCTGGTAGTTTGGGTGGCCTGCTATGGCGTAGAGTAGGCTGGTTTTCCCACTTCCGTTGGGGCCCATTAGGGCATGTATCTCCCCTGGGCTAACCGTCAAGCTCACGCCCTCCACGACCTTCCTCGGCTCATCAGCCTCAATCTGGACCGTAACATTCTCGATCTCTAAGCTCATGCCTGGGCTATAACAGAGTTATGGAGTTAATAAGATTATCCCCACCAAACAAGTGGGCGTATCCTAAACCTAATCGGAGAGGTTAGATAACCTTGATAACCACGATATACTCCTTCTCAGATTTTTTATAGCTGTCTAAGACTTCATAGCCCAGCTCATCTCCAAGATTCTTCAGGGCATACCACGTATCGGCGTCCCCCACCACCACCTCAATCTCCTCATCCGGGACTGCAGACGTAACTATGAAGTCCTTGA
>CAZHEC010000148.1:0-3710 GCA_964531465.1 uncultured Nitrososphaeria archaeon
CTTAAGTGGTGGAGCCCTCCCTTAGATGCATGGGGGCGAGTGGAGGGTGTTGGGGTTCCCCCCGCTCCGGGGACGCGGCCTCGCCCCCACCTGGGTTGGCTGCCGGGTGCGCCTTCCCGGGGTCCGGCTTCGGCCGGGGGGCTGCGTCCTTCCCCTTGGCCTGGGTCTGCCGGGCGCGGCCTGGGCCGTGGGGCTTGGGCCTGCCGGGTGCGGCCCATGGGAGCGGGGGTGAATAGATTGTTTGGGTAGAAAGGTTTGGAGGGTTTTGCTTAGTTTTGGGTTTTTGGACCGGGGGGGATTTGAACCCCCGACCTCCCGCACGCCAAGCGGGCGATCTCCCAGCTGATCTACCGGCCCGTTCTAAGATATGCTAGGAGATAGGTGCCCAAGGCTTCACGCCCGCCTTATACTGGGTTATTTTTAGGTATTTTAGGTTTAAGGGGGGTTCTGGGCCCTATGTATGGGGGATGGCCTTGATGACGTGTCTTTAACTAGTGTGAGCATATATTAGAGTAGGTTATGGAAGGATGTGTCAAGCATCGTGGGTTGCGGGGCTTTTGAGGTAATGTATTATTCTATTATTGTTGCTTCTATGTTTAGGTATTTTTGTGCTGTCTGGAAGTCTCTGTCTTTTGTTACTATTTTGTCTATACCGTTTGCCAGCATTATCCCGAGTATCATGATATCTAGCTCGTTTATTGTCTCCCCGGCTTTAGCCATTCTTTCATACACTTCTGATGCTTTCTCAGCAGCATCACGGTCAAATGGTGGGGTGCCATAACTTCTGAAGATTTCGTAATATAGTATTGCCGATGTAGCTGCACCTTCTTTGTCTACGATGTGTCGGGAAGAAACGTAGATTCTACACCCTAGGCTGACTGATGCTTCTCCTCACTAAGATCTCTTTATTTAGCTCATCAGGCCATTCACTATCTCTTAATGCGCCCAAGAAATCCTTCAATGAGGGGCGCCTGTCCTCAAGTAATCTTTGTATTACATCTGAGAAACTTTCACCCTCAAGCTTAAGCCTATCAAGCCTCTCATATATGTCATCCCGTATTGTTAGTGTCTTCATGTGTTAGCGTATTTGTACATTCATTGATTATAAATATGTTCGGCATGATAATCGCCATAACCATATGAAGTTGGCCTACTAGCTCTAACATTATGGATCGATATAAGCTCAAGGTTCACATTCGACGTTTACTATGCCGCTACATGCGATAAGATAATTATATTGATACCGGGGTTGGATAGAATAGAGCCTCGAGCCATCAAGTTTCCGTGGATATATTACGGGTTAATGTAGGAGTTTCTTGGGTGTTAGCCACCGGTATTTTCTCCACTTCTTTGTTTCTCCGAACCCGCAGTGGGCGCACCTGCCCTTGGATACGTGGAAGCTGTGGCGGCCGCATCTCCTACACCGTATGTGAGTTGGCTTGTTCCGCTTCCCGAATGAGGGTGTCCCCTTGGTCATGGCTCCGGGTCTTGCTGGCGCTGGCTCACTATTTTATGTTTCCCCGCCCGCATCTACCCTACCCCGGCTTGATGAGAGGTTAATCTTATTAGTTCTTATGAAGGGGGCTGCGTGGGGCGGCTGGCGTGCGTTGGAGGATTGATGACTCGACCCTGGCCCTGGGAGAGCTGGCTCGTAGGAGGTTCTGGGAAATTAACGAGGGAACCGAGTATGGGTTCAGGGTTAGGTTGGAGAGGTTGCTGGCGGAGGGGCTTAGGGAGGTTAGGGTAAGAAGGATCTCGGATAGCCTAGAGGTAGTGGAGATCATTGAGTGAGAAGTTCAGGAACGTGGTCATAATTGTTATTTTTGCTGGGTTTTTACTGTTGGTGAGACCATTATTATGTTGTCGCCTCTTATGACTATGACGCCTAGGGGTTTCTGCTGGGTGTTGCCTTCGGTTATCTCTTCTGCCTGTTCTAGGACGAGGTTCATGTGCTGGTCATATCCCTGGAGGATTCCCCTGAGCATCTTCCCGCTTCTCAGCCTGACTAGGACTGTGTTCCCGAGGCTCTGGGAGAGTATCCTAAGAGAGATGTCGCTGGACAAGGCTCTCAAATCTCCTAGGCATGGGGTTGATATTAATCTTACCGCATCGCACCGTCTTACCCTGAGATTCCCAAGCCTCTCCCATACACCTCATACTTTAATCTATGGATTGGGGTTGCCGGGTCGGATGAGCCGGGAGTTCGAGGAGAGGATTGTGGAGGAGATTGAGGAGGAGGTTAGGAGCCTGCTCCGTAAGGCCAGGGAGGTCGAGGAGAGGAGACCTAAGACGACGAGGATACATTATGGCTGGGGAGATTCGGGGGAGATTCTGAGGAAGGTTGAGGAGGGTTGGGTGGTCATAATGCCTGTAAGGGAGGAGAGAGTGGGGGAGCTAAAAGCAGTCCTTGAGAGGGTTAAGGAGCAGCATGAAGAGCTGGAGATACTCTTCGTTAAGACCCCTTCAATAATAATTGCTCCAAAAGGGCTTATGTCAAGCAGCTAGGTATACGTGGCAAGGGTTATGGACTCTAGGTTATGGGGGGTGTATATCCTGGCCTGGGGCAGTATCTTCGAGGCGCTTCTCGCTAGGCTTCCTATCGCCTCAGGCTCCCCGTGAACCAGGACGAGGTTCCTCGGCTTGGGCTTGAAAGCCTTCAGGTAACTTATGAGCTGCTGCCTGCTCGAGTGTCCCGAGAACCCATCCACCTTGGTTACCTCCATCTTGACCTCTATCAGCTCCGCTCTTCCAGCCTCGTTGAGGAGCTGTATCTCCCTGAGACCCTTGAGGAGCTTCCGGCC
This sequence comes from uncultured Nitrososphaeria archaeon, assembly GCA_964531465.1. GTDB lineage: Archaea > Thermoproteota > Nitrososphaeria_A > Caldarchaeales > Wolframiiraptoraceae > Benthortus. Next base: position 2,802 of record CAZHEC010000148.1, read on the forward strand.
AAGTGTTCCCTCGACCTGGTAGCTGACGAACATGAGAAGGTTCCGGTCATCTCCCGCGAACTCACGTAGATATGTTAGGACGGGGCCTCCCTCCAGCATACCCGATGTGGCCATGATTATGGCGGGACCCTGCATGTTGAGTATCTCCTCTCTCTGGCTCTGGCTCCTTACAGGCGTGAAGTATTCGCTTAGAAAGACGTTTCCAAGCTCCTTTATCCTACCCCTTACCTCACGTCCAAGATATTCTGGAAAGGCCGTGTGTATTGCGGTGGCCTCTATCACTAGGCCGTCTAGGAATACCGGGGCCTCGGGTATCTTGCCCTCGTTGAAGAGGTGGTTGAGGACGAGCATTATCTCCTGAGCCCTCCCAACCGCTGGGACCGGGATTATCACCTTCCCTCCCCTTCCAACCGCCTTGCCTATGTATTCGGCCAGCATCTCCTCGCTCTCCTGCCTAGTGAAGGGGACGGGTGTGGCCCCATAGGTGCTCTCCATTATCAGGGTCTCCGCCCTCGGGAACTTAAACACGCTGGCGTCAAGGGTCCTGCTGTTCTCGAACTTGAAGTCCCCCGTGTAGATGACGTTGTGGAAGCCCTCGCCTATGTGGATGTGAACTATGGAGGAACCGAGTATATGGCCTGCATTATAGAATGTTATCCTGATGTCGGGGGTAATGTTGGTAACCACCCCATACTTGAGGGTAACCGTGTGCTGGACGGCCATCCTGACGTCTCCCTCGCTGTATGGCGGGAACTCGCCCTCCTTCCCCGCAACGTTGATGAAGTCTAGCTGCTGCATAACCATGAGGGGTAGGGTTGGCTCGGAGCAATAGACCGGGCCACGGTAGTCATACTTGAAGAGATAGGGAACCATGCCCATGTGGTCGAGGTGGGCGTGGGTAACCACTAC
>CAZHEC010000149.1:0-3690 GCA_964531465.1 uncultured Nitrososphaeria archaeon
AAGAGGTGCTGGCTCGCCCCACTAATCCCTACGGCTATGTAGAGCCTTGCCTTGACGGATTTTCCTGTCTGGCCTACCTGGCGGTCATGGGGCAGCCATCCAGCGTCCACGGCCTTCCTGCTCCCAGCAACAACCCCTCCAAGAAGGGTTGCCAACTCCTCCAGGAGCTTGAAGCCCTCAGGCGTCCCAAGACCCTTGCCTCCAGAGACTATTATCTCGGCTTTCTCTATAGGGACCTCCTCACGCCTAATCTCCTCGCTCTCGACCAGCCGTATTGTGGGCTGGGGGACATCCACCCTCTCCTCAATTATCTCACCCACCCTCGACTCATCCCGCTCAGGAAGCTCAAAGACATTAGGCCTGACGGTCCCTATCTGCGGCCTCCTCTGAGGAGTTCTTATGTGGGCCAGCATGGTTGCACCGAAGGGAGGCCGTATGAGGATGACGTCCCTCGTCTCGGGGTCCACGCTGAAGTCCGTGCAGTCAGCCGTTATGCCTGCCTGGAGGCCATTCGCCACGTAGGGGGCCATCTCCCTCCCCCTAAGGGTTCCTGCGACTAAGAGTGCTTCAGGCTTATACTTCCTGATTAGCTGGATGAGGGCTTCGCCATAGACATTCGGAGCATACTGCCTGAACCTTTCATCCTCAACATAGATTACCTTATCGGCTCCATAGTATATTGGTTCTCGCAGGAACCTCTTGACATTGGTTCCGAGGAATACTGCCGTTAGGTCTACGCCGAGTTTATCCGCTATACTTCTTCCAGGTCTTAGGAGCTGGAGGGAGGCCTCATGGAGGAAACCGTCGAAGGTCTCCATGAAGACCCATACCCCACGCCACTCATCCTTGTTGACGGGGATCCACTCGGGGCAAGGCTTCCAATCTCTTCGGCTCACAGGCTTATCACCTCCTCCTCCAGCAACTTATCAACGAGCCATCTGGCGGCCTCCCTCACATCACCCTCCCTGAAGATCTCCTTCTTCCTCGGTATGGAGGGCGTGGGAATACTCTTGGCAACTATCGTGGGAGAGCCCCTGAGACCTATACAGTTGGGGTCTAGGTTAAGCACCTTGTTAGACCACACCTCCACGGGCTTCTCAAGCTTGAACCGTATCTTCTCGGAGAGCTTCACGGGCCGTGGATGATTACTCTTCATGGCCGCTACAACGACGCAGGGAAGCGGAAGCTCATAGACCTCAACCTTCCTCTCCAGCACCCTCCTAACCCTAAGGGTTCTATCGCCTACAAGCTCCGCATCTACGGCATAGTAAATGTAGGGGAGGTTGAGCCATGAGGCCGTCTGTGCGCCTATATGTGATGTGGAGCTATCGAGTGTCTCCTGCCCAAACATGAGTATGTCTATTGGCATGAGACGCTTAACCGCGTTGGCGAGGACGTAGGAGGTTGCCAGGGTATCTGCTCCGGCGAACACCCTATCACTTATCAGTATCCCACGGTCCACACCCATCCCGATGACGAACTCCAGGCCCTTGATGGCCCCCGGCGGAGCCATAGATATCGCGGTAACCCTTCCACCATACTTGTCCTTAAGCCTGAGGGCTAGCTCAACCGCATTCAGGTCATGGGGATTGACGACGCTTGGGACACCCTCCCTAATCAGGGTCCCGGTCTTCGGGTCAATGTTCACGCTCTGCGTATTAGGGACCCATTTTATGCCCACTACTATCTCAAGCCCCATACCTAAACCTCCGATAGATGTGGATGCTTAGAGACCCCTGGATGCCTCTCCAAGCAATCCACCGACAATTTGACAGACACTCGGGGTGTAGGTCTCCCACCTGGTATATGAACCTTAAATTTTTCATGAATAGATGTTCGTCAAATGTTATCAGGGTCTTAGCCTATAGACTGATTTCTCGAAGGTTATAGCCTCGAAGTTTAGTCCGAGGCTCTTCGCATAACGGTATGCCTCAGTAATCTCCTCACCCGTCGGATACCTAGCCATATCTGAGTAACGTGGGTCATATCTCGGGTCCAGGGGGTTGCAGGCATAATCAGGGTGATACTGGTCCATTATGTTGACAGGTGTTCCAGGCATGTTCTCGGCAATCCACCTTAAGACCGGCTTAGTGCAGCACTCAACATGGCCGGGCATGACCAGATGTCTAATCACTATGCTCTCACCCCAATCATAAATCAGCTTATGATTTCTCGAAACGGTCTCGAAATACCATGGAGTCTTAGAGAGCCTAATCGCACACCTATTATTACCAAACTTGAAGTCGGGCAGCCATATATCCACAAGCTCCCTCAAAATCTTCATTGTCTCCACACTCATGAACATATTCGAGTTCCAGAGTATGGGTGTGTTAAATTCCCCATCATACGAAGCCCTACTCCACCTAAGACTATAGTTAAACAAGTAATCAGACTTAACCCGCATAACATATGGAAGATCTTTAGGATTCCTGAAGAACTTGAGAAGACTTATTGCCCTAACTATAGTATGAAGATGAATAGTAGGCTCACCACCAACCAAGTTAATATTATGACAGCCTTCCATACGGAGCTGCCACATAGCAACCGCCAACATCTCAGGAGTAAAAACAACACCATTATCTTTATCATGAGATATATCTCCATTCTGACAATTGCCGACTGCTATGTAGTTAGCTGTATATACGTGGCTTTCATCGCTTACCTCCAAATTATAAACGGGACCCTTGTATTGAATAGTTGAAATAGAGTATATTGGAACTATTATGTAGTTATCCATGAGTTTGTATCTAACATGTTTGGCTTCTTTCCAAGACATGTTTTTCATTCTAGATAAACGAACCTTTACATAATAAAGTGTGGATTGCTTTACCTTCCTTGACCCTATAATCTTCTCGGGCGGTGGTTTGTAGATGTTATAGCTTGGAAGATGCCCTAATAGCAAGTATAGACCGAACAATCCATGTGCAAACTCTCTTGAAACCGTGTTAATAGATAAATATCCACTTGTTATACTGCCATCGCCTACAGCAACTGCCTCTATAAATGCTTTTATTATGTTGTCGGGGGCAGAAAAGATGTGATAGGGTACTCTTTTTTCATGAGCGTTACCTCCGCATAATGATTTAAAGAGTAGAGCTAGTGATGTCTTGCCAACCTCCACCGTTATTGTAGTTTTCCGCTTAATTATCCTTGCTTTTACATTAAATTTCTTCTCTAATAGTCGTTTAGTTCTATTTGCTAGTCCTTCTTCATCTAGACCAAAACTTATAACTAATCTATAGCTACTCGGCCTATCTTTAGCCTTGGTTACATGGCCTTCAGAACAATAATACCCTAATAATTCAGCCACTTCTTCATCAAGCTTTATTCTTGCAGGTATTCCGGGCCTCTTCTCTGTCTTTAACCTAATATAACCATCTTCACACACTATGGAATTTCTCCTTTCTCTGCTTTTTAATTCATTTTTTCTTATCTTAGCAATTAGGTTTCTAATATATGCAGGATGGTAACCTGTTCTTTTCGCTATAAAGGTAGACGAAAAACCATATCCAGTTAAATGAATTACCTCCATGTGTTTCTCTGGCTGAATATTGACCGAAAATTTCAATTTTTGAACAACATTATTTAATATTGACTCAACATCTATGTATACATTCTTGCCTGCTTCCCTAATTATTTTAGGTATTAGTAATTTGTCATTCATAGTGACCTCTCCTGCTCTTTTCTTTA
>CAZHEC010000150.1:0-3679 GCA_964531465.1 uncultured Nitrososphaeria archaeon
CGGGGTTCCACTCACATTCTCCTATTATATGATGAACACCCGGTATGTGGTGGGTTCTTGGAGGCTGAACCCCTATCATCTCTATCCTCTTTCCCTCGAGCTTACTGCCGAGGCAGAGCCCCATGAACGTCCCCGTGCTTCCGAGGGGTGCGCATACATAATCTATGTCCCCTATCTCCTTAACCTCCCTCCAGGTCATGAAGACATGGGAGAGGACGTTCTGCCAGCTATAATACTGGTCAATGTTCACCATACGGAATCTGTTCTTCTCGGCCAATGCGCGTGTGAAGAATACGGTGGTTTCACGTGGGCAGAGGTCATACTCCTCCGAGACGTGTATCATGTCTACCCCAAGGGCTTTGATTATCTCCTGGTTCTCCCTCGGCATGACCGGCGGTGTTACGCCTACGACCTTTAGGCCGAGCTTAATCGCCTGCAAAGCAAGCTCTCTTAGAAAGTTTCCAGATGAGGCCGTTACTATCACTTTATCCTCTCTCACGTAGCCTTTCTCGAGTGTGTCATGTAGGAGGAGTGATGCCGGCTTCCTCTTAATCGTCCTAAGAGGGTCTTCGCTGAAGTCCATAGGGTATTCTAGTTTGATTATTATGGTGGAGCCGTTTGGGAGGTTTATCTCCCGATGGCCAGCCGGCTCAAGCCCTTCACCATATAGCTGGTCTACCAGTTCCTCTATCCCCATTCAGGTTGAAGGCCGGTTAAACCTCATATAAATATTCCCTCTGGACAGGCTACTTTGTCTTCTCGACCTTTACCATAGGTTCCTCTATCGCCTCGAGCTTTTTGTGGCCTCCACCTGCCTTCCTCCTAACCTTGAGTATCTCGGCTAGTATGCTGAGGGAGATTTCTTCAGGGGTTTCGGCTCCTATGTCGAGGCCTACAGGTGCGTAGACCCTCATGAGCTTCTCCTTGCTTACGCCCTTCTCGACCAGCTCTTGGAAGACCATGCGGACACGATTCCTGCTCCCAATCATCCCGACATACTGGGCTGATGTCTCTATTGCGGCCATGAGGGCCTCTTCGTCGGCGTGATGCCTGGTTAGAATCACTATGTTGTCTGTGGGCTTCACGGTTATCTTGGAGAGTCCTTCTGCGTATCCTGTCTGGAGGACTTTCTCGGCCATGGGGAAGTCCTCGGGTTTGGCCAGGGGGTCTATGACTATCACGTCGAATCCTAGGAACTCGGCCAGTCTTGCCATGGTTCTCCCTAGGTGGCCTGCTCCGAGAAGGATTAGCCTGGGCTGAGGCTCCACCAGCTCGACGGCCAGCTCAACCTTCCCTCCACACGCCATCCCTATCCCGCTCCAGCTATCATCTCCAAGGTCCAGCTTGATTATCCTGAGCTTCCCATCCTTAAGGACTTTCTCGGCCTCCTTTATTACGTAGTTCTCGATACATCCTCCGCCTATTGAGCCATAGACTTCTCCATCCTCAGTTACTATCATCTTGGCTGTGGTTCCCCTAGGAGCCGAGCCTTCGACACCTATCACGGATGCAAGGGCGAATCTCTTACCCTTCTCAAGTAGCTCGACAGCCTTCCTGTATATGCCTTCAACCGTGTAGAGTGAGACCATTCCTAGACGATGACCGACCTCCTGGCTTATTAATCTTTGTAAACCACTCTACAAGAGAATCTACCGAGCCTCATTCTGAGACTCTTCAAAGAGTTTCTGCTCCACGAACCATATAGCCTCCATAGCGGCCATGCAACCGAAGCCGGCGGCGGTTACAGCCTGCCTATAGATCTTGTCATGGACGTCTCCGGCAGCGAATACGCCAGGTATCTCGGTCTTAACTCCATCAACGGTTACAAGGTGTCCATGCTCATCTAACCTAAGCTTTCCCCGGAATATCTCCGTGTTTGGCTTGTGTCCTATGGCTATGAATACCGCCTGGCAATCTATTGTTGATTCTTCTCCGGTCTTCACGTTCTTTACCTTAACCGCCTCTACCCTGTCATCACCGAGTATATCCACTACAACCGTGTTCCAAACGAATGTTATGTTAGGTGTCTGGAATGCTCGTTGCTGGAATATTTTGGACGCCCTGAGCTTATCCCTTCTATGAATTACTGTTACTTTTTTTATGATGTTGGATAGGAAGAGGGCATACTCCATCGCTGTATCACCTCCACCTACAACGACTACGTTATCCGCTCCACGGAAGAGTGGGCCATCACAGGTTGCGCATGTCGAGACACCTCTACCTAATAATCTTCTCTCGTTCTTCAGCCCTAGAAGCTTAGGTGATGCACCCGTAGCGATTATCACAGACCTTCCACGGTATTCTGTCCCATCATCAACTATAATCTTGAACGGGTATGTTTTGAAATCTACGTCTACTGCGTTTTGGTAGATTATTCTTGCTCCGAATCTCTCTGCCTGCCTCCTCATCCTGTCCATTAGCTCTGGGCCTAGTATCCCTTCCGGGAATCCTGGGAAGTTCTCTACATCCCTTGTGAGCATGAGCTGGCCTCCAGCCTCAACGCCTGCTATAACTAGGGTGTCCATCATAGCCCTGCAGGAGTAGATTGCGGCCGTGTATCCCGCCGGCCCCGACCCAATAATTACTATATCATATAAGGTCTTCTTCTCTTCCTCGGCCTTCTCCGACGGAAGAACAAGGCTTATGCCGCTCATTTCTAATAAATGGATGATGTGTTTAAGATAAACTATTCCTTCCCTAAACTAAATTATTGCTTCATCGAGATATCTGCTGCATCCACACCTTCTCCCCTCAGGTATCTTCGGTATGACTTCTGAGAGTAGTTTTCTAACCTTCTCAACGTTCTGAGCCATTGTCCGTGCAACCTCCTCCGCTGTAACGGGTTTCTCGGCCCATACATCATAGTCCGTTATCATGGCTATGGTTAGGTAGCACATTCGGGCCTCCCTTGCAAGGACCACTTCTGGGACAAGAGTCATGCCGATTATGTGGGCACCCCAGCTCCTAAACATCCTTGATTCGGCCCTGGTCGAGAACCTCGGGCCCTGTATGCAGACATATGTTCCACCCTTATGTATTGGGAGGCCTAGGCTGACGGCGGCATCATATACTATGTCGGTTAGCTCCGGGCAGAATGGGTCGGCCATGCTTATGTGTGCCACCTGGCCCCCTTCATAGAAGGTTGATGCCCTCCCCCACGTCCTATCTATGAACTGGTCTGGCAGGACGAGTTCCCCGGGCCTATACTCCTCCTGTAGGCTTCCCACGGCGCTTGGTGCAAGGATTCTCTCCACGCCCAGCTCTTTGAAAGCCCATATGTTTGCCCGGTAATTTATCATGTGCGGTGGGATGCTGTGGCCTTCCCCGTGCCTAGGTATGAACGCAGTCATAACGCCGCCGTAGTCTCCCACGGTAATCATATCGCTTGGCTTACCATAGGGGGTGTAAACCTTTATGCGCTGCGGTTTTTTCAGGATTCCTGGGTCATATATCCCTGAGCCTCCTATAATGCCTATCCTGGCCTTAATACTCATGGCTCAGGATGGTTTCTGCCCTTGGATAAAGATTATCTTAGAGTCTCGGCTAGTTCCCTGAAACTCGCTCTCCTGAATCCGGGTATCTGCCTCCCGCTTCCGGAGGCGTTGTATAGCCGTCCCCTGAATTTGCTGGAGAAGTGTGAGAGAAGCCTCCACGCAATCTCAGGTTTCTTCAGCTTCCT
>CAZHEC010000151.1:0-3660 GCA_964531465.1 uncultured Nitrososphaeria archaeon
CCGTGAGGTTGTGAGGAGGGTTAAGAAGACGGTGGGCGAGACTCCAGTGATAATAGGGAGCGGGCTAACCGACAAGAATGCGGAGAAACTTCTTGGGATTGCGGATGGAGCGATAGTTGGGACCTACTTTAAGGTGGGGGGCATAACCCAGAACCCCGTGGACCCTGAAAGGGTTAGGAGGCTCATGTCTAAGGTTAGGGAGGTTAGGGCGAAGACCCGTGGATAAGAGATTGGACGTGGTTGTTCTCGGAGACATAAACGTGGACTTGGTCTTCTTCGTGGATGAGCCTCCACGACCCGGGGGCATGTCGCTGGCCAGGAACTTCCAGGAGCATCATGGAGGTGTGGGTGGGAACATAGCCTCCGCCCTCGCAAGGCTAGGGGTCAAGGTGGGGCTCATAGGAGCTATAGGCATGGACGCATTCGGGGAGAAGGCCTTAGCAGCCTTGAGAGAGCGGGGCGTCGAAACCTCCAGGATTAGCGTGATTAAAGGCTACCACACAGGATTAATGAGCATCTCCGTGGATAACAGGGGTGAGAGAGCGATAGTGGGTTCACGTGGAGCCAACGCAGTAAGAAGGTTGGCGGATGAGGACCTAGAATATATTTCCAGGTCGAGGCACCTACATGTCTCAGGATACCAGATGCTTAACCGTGATAGGGGTGAGGGGGCGTTGAGGCTGCTCCAGCATGCGAAGAAGCTGGGTCTAACGGTGAGCATAGACATGGAGGGAGCAGCCTTCCTAAGCCAGGTAGAAGAGAAACTCGGGGGACTCCCCACCCATGTTTTCGCAAACCGTTGGGAGGCTGAGGGATTCACGGGTGCAAAGAATGAGGGGGAGATGGTTAGGAGGCTTAGGAGGAGGCTTGGCTCGGAAGCCGCTGTAGTAAAGCTCGGGGAAGGCGGGTGTATAGTGGATTGGCGTAATGGAACAAAGCTTATCCCGGCATTCAAGGTCAAGGTAGTGGACTCAACAGGCGCAGGAGACGCATTCAACGCAGGATTCATCTATGGAATATTGAATGGGCTTAGCCCAGAGGAGTCAGCAATTATCGGAAACGCTATGGGTGCATACAAGTGCTCGGGATTCGGGGCAAGGCATCATCCAACCCTTAAAGAACTCTTTGATAGGTTTCCCCAAGTGTCAAGCCTTATCCGACGATGAGTATCTGGAAGATTGTGTGGGAGATGAAGAAGACGACCAAGGTTACGAGAGCAGCCGTCGATGCATTCAACCTCCTACCATACGCGGTTAGAGCTGCAAGGAATGGTAGGGATATGCCTTGGGCTATTATTAGGAATGCGTCCCTCACCTGGTAGTATGCCGGCGTCCCCGGCTCCGGGATTAGATGGAGCTTGAATAGCTTGTCCAGGCTTAGTATTGCTGGGAAGAGCATAAGGGGGAGGATTGCCACCGCAGTGGAGAGCATGAACCTGGCCTCATCTCCGATGTTTCCGAATCCTTGGGAGCGGAGCCTCTCGGCCAAGCCCTCCCCCTCACCCCTACTCCACAAGACGCCAGAGAAGATTATCGACAAGACCGTTATCAAGGCGTATAGGATTACTATGTTTAGCCCGAGTCTTAGGACTATTAGTATGGGATTTGGGGAGCTGTTGTAGAAGTGGAGGAGGAGCGGGTAGATCTTCGTGTAGATTAGGAGGACTGCTGAGAGGGCGAAGGAGAGTAGGGGGAGGGAGACCCTCACGCCCATGGACTCGTAGATAGGTGTGTAGAGCCAGAGGGGGAAGAAGATGTTCCCCAGGATTATGGCCGCCTTGCTCTGCTTCTTAGGTCTCAGAACATCGGTGGAGACATCCCCCCTCTCCTTCAAGGCCTTATACACCCTTAAGCCATCCTCCGTTAAGGTGTAGTTCCTGTCCTTATCCTGCTCCACAAGACCCTTAAGCTGTCTAAGATTATAGTAAAGGGAGCCTGTGCTTATCCTCAGGCTATCTCTGAGGGTTGTGGCGCTTATCCTGCCCGCATCCCCTATGGCCAAGATTATCCTCCGCCTCGTCCTATGCCTGAGAAGCCAGATAAGCTCATCCTCCCTACCTCTGTCTATGGCGGCTAGGAGCAAGGGCGGAGCACCTTTACATCGAGTTGAAGCCTGTCTTTAAAAACTTAGCCCGTGGCTCTCCTCAATCCTTGCTTAAATAATTGTATGAAACATGTCTTACCCTGGTAGGTGTAGTGGGTTCCATGAGTTGGACCGAGGATAGCGTGGTTTTCCGTGGGGCGATTAGGAGGAGTGGGAACAGTCTCGTAATAACGATTCCAGCAGAGCTGAGCCAGAGATTCCTCCTACGTGAAGGCCAAGAATTCATAATCTACGGGCTTGGGAGAAAGCGGCCGGAGTTCGAGGGAGCCCTCCAAGTCTACCTGGGATACTTCGTGGTTCACGAGAAGGCGCCCTCAGCATTATTCAGGATACGTGTGCCTGAGGGGGGTGGGCAGAGGCTCCAGGAGCTTCTGAGGCGTATGAGGGATGAATTTCTGCCTAGTAGGGTTATCTACCGGGGCGGTGACGGCGAGGCCGAGGCCGAGTTCATCTTCGGGGCCATAACCGAGAGTGGTGTGAGAAGGCCGAGGAGCGTGAAGGAGGTCGAGGACGCAGCATCGGCCATAGAGTTCAACCTTAGGTCCGAGGGATTTGAGGTCCTTGAGAGGAAGCTAAGCCACAGGATAATCGAGTGGAGGTCAATAGACCCAGCCTCAATATCCAAGGCACCCTACAAGCTCACGGAGGTAGTAAGGTGGACATGGGAGATCTAGGCGGGTGGACCTCATGGTTAGGGTGATAGCGGACCTCCATCTCCACAGCAAGTATGCGGGAGCAACCTCCCAGCGAATGAATATACCAGAGATGACCTCCTTCGCCAGGATTAAGGGCCTAAACCTGCTAGGAACAGGTGATGCGCTTCATCCAGAATGGCTTGAGGAGCTGAGGAGGGACTTGGAGCCTACGGGTGAGGGCCTCTATGCCCCGAGGTCTGGGGAGGGAGTCTACTTCGTGGTCCAGGTCGAGGTGGCCACGATACACGAGTATGGCGGCAAGTCTAGAAGGATTCACCACGTCATCTTGATGAGGAGCCTTGAGGTCGCTGAGCAGGTCTCGGAAGCCCTCTCAAGGTATGGAGACATGGAGGTGGATGGTAGGCCTGTCCTCTCGGTTAGGCCGGCTGAGATGGTGGAGCAGGTCATGGAGATAGACCGTCACAGCATAGTCTTCCCAGCACATATTTGGACGCCTTGGTGGAGCCTCTTCGGAGCAAGAAGCGGGGTGGACCGTGTCGAGGAGTGCTACGAGGACCAGACTAAACATATCTATGCTATCGAGACGGGGCTTAGCAGCGACCCGCCTATGAACTGGAGAGTCAGCCAACTCCACCGCTACACCATCCTAAGCTTCTCCGACTCTCACAGCCCATACCCTTACAGGCTTGGGAGGGAGGCGGTGGTCTTCGAGCTAGGCAAGCTCAGCTACAGGGAGCTCGAGGAGGCGATAAGGACGGGGGGCGGGGTCAAGCTCACAATAGAGGTCCCACCATCCTACGGCAAGTATCACTGGTCGGGCCACAGGGCATGCGGCGTCGGGCCAATCCCGCCCCAAGAGGCCAGGAAGATGGATTACAGGTGCCCTGTCTGTGGGAGGAAG
>CAZHEC010000152.1:0-3640 GCA_964531465.1 uncultured Nitrososphaeria archaeon
TGAGAGGGTTTATGGGTTGAAGGAGGAGGGAAACTTCGTTGAGGAATCTACTGGAAGACTCTCAGGTAGAAACATCCTCTACATTAGGAGGCCATTAGACGAGCTGGCCAAGGAACTCGGACTAACAATCCAGGAGCTCCGCACAAACCTCGAAGAGATTAGAAGAACCTTGTTCCAGGAGAGGGAAAAGAGGGCCAAGCCCAGTAAAGACGATAAAATCCTAACAGATTGGAATGGATTAATCATAGGAGCCCTCTCAAAGGCGTATCAGGCCATTGGGTTGAAGGGTATGCTGGAGGCGGCTGTGAGGGCAGCAGACTTCATCCTAGACAATATGACCGGAGATGACGGGGAGTTATTCCACAGGTTTAGGGATGGAGAGGCATCGATACCCGGATTCCTGGACGACTACGCCTTCCTGGGCTGGGGTCTACTCGAACTATACCAGGCATCGTTCAAGACACAATACCTTAGATGGTCCATAAAACTTGCGGATAAGATGATTGAGCTTTTCTGGGATGATGAGATCGGCGGGTTCTACTTCACCTCGCCCCATCATGAGGAGGTCCTGGTGAGGAGGAGGGACCCATACGACTCCGCATACCCCTCGGGAAACTCGGCTGCAACCCATCTACTAATCAGTCTATACCATATGACAGGTAATCACAAGTATATGGAGAAGGCTGAGAGGACCCTCAAGGCATTCTCGGAGCACTTGTGGAAGGCACCTGAAGGAGTAGTTCACCTAGCCTCAGCACTAGACTACGCATTAGGGCCAACATACGAGGTAATCATACTCGGCGACCCTGAAGATCCTGGCACACTCGAGATGCTAGGGGCTGTTAGGCAGATATATCAGCCCAATAAGATCCTAGCCCTAATCCCGGAACCCGGCCACGAGATTACAGAGCTTATCCCATATACTAAGGATATGAGGATGATTGATGGGAGGCCGACCGCATATGTCTGCAGGAACTACAGGTGCGAGGAGCCCACGATAAGCCCAGAGAAGCTCTCCAAGATTCTCGCGTAATAACTCCCTAATTATCTTGATTATCTTGGGTTATCTCGGAGGGTTAAAGATTTAAAGCGTGGAGGCCACTTGGGAGACGCCGAGACCGATGCTGCTAGGTGCTCACGTCTCGATATCAGGTTCGCTTGACAAGGCGGTTGATAGGGCTGCCGAGCTTGGATGCACAACCTTCCAGATATTCACTAGGAATCCACGGGGATGGAGGGCCAAGCCCCTCAAGCCGCAGGAGGCTGAGGCATTCAAGAAGAAGATGGAGATGCACGGATTCGAGGTGGCGGTAGCCCACATGCCCTACCTACCCAACATAGCGTCCCCCATCTCGGACTCATTCAAGAAGTCCCTAAACTCCCTGATAGAGGAGGTAGATAGGGCGGGGAGGCTGGGCCTCAGATACCTAGTCGTCCACATCGGAAGCCACCTGGGCAAGGGGCTTGATGTAGGGATAAAGCGTGTGGCCGAGGCGGTGAACACCGCCCTCTCAAAGGTGGAGAACGACGTAATCATACTCTTGGAGAACATGGCCGGCCAGAAGAACAGCGTAGGCTCAAGATTTGAAGACATACGGAGAATACTAAACCACATAGAGTATGAGGACAGGGTGGGAATATGCTTCGACACATGCCACGCATTTGCCGCAGGATATGACCTGAGAACCCGTGAAGCAGTCTATACAACCTTGGAAGACTTTGACAACATAATAGGACTCGATAAGCTGAAGGTCGTCCATGCAAACGACTCGAAGGGCGGTCTTGGAAGCCATATAGATAGGCATGAGCACATAGGGTTAGGGAAGATAGGGTCCAAAGGGTTCAGGGAGCTACTCAACCACCCAGACTTGAGAAATCTTCAATTCATACTCGAGACCCCGGTAGACTCTAAGGGAGACTTCTCGACAAACCTAGCCAAGCTAAGGAAGCTCGCCAAGTAAATGATGAACCATGGGAGTGATTTCACGGATTATCTCATGGGTCAGGGAAAGGATTCTATCAAAGACCTTCCTAAAATTCAACATAGTCGGAGCAGTAGGCGTTGCCGTCAATATGGGATGCTTCTGGGCGCTGACAGAGTACCTGATGATACATCACATGGTCTCGGGTGCGGTGGCCACGGAGATCTCCATAGTGAATAACTTTGTCCTCAATCATCTCTGGACGTTTAGGGATAGGAGGGGTCGGATGCATGTATTGGTTAGGGCTGCGGCCTTCCACATCTCCAGGCTCTTAGGCCTCATAACCACGCTAGGCTCCCTCTTCATACTCGTGGACATCCTGGGCCTCCCATCACTACCCTCATACTTCCTCTCGATAGGCTTCGGCGTCCTGGCAAACTTCTACACAAGCGACGTCTATGTCTGGGCCGACCGCTGAACCTTCTCAGCCACCCCTATATGAGGCATGACACCCATCCTATCAAGTGCGAGGAGCACGACATAGCTTATCAGGGCCCCGGGAACCGAGCTTGCAGCCCACCCAGCCCAGAACACGGGTAGGAATGCGAGCCCCATCTCTGCCAGCGGGTCGGTGAGCCTCGTGTGCCCCATTAGGGGTGCGACCAAGAAGAGGGAGATTGTTCCGCCTATAATGACCGTCCCGATAGGCTCGAGGAGGGCCGCCGAGTATCTGACGAGCCTGTTCCTAGACCTTCTCGTAAGCTTATAGGCCAGCCCGACGACTATGGCCCCAGGTATCCCCCCGGGGAAGGCGTAGACAGTCCCTATACCGAGCATATTTCTTATAACGCCTATGAAGACGGCGGCCAGCCCGGCCCACCAAGGCCCTATAACGACTCCTGCAAGCCCGTTGACCAGGTGCTGGCCTGGGAAAGCCTTTGTGGCCAGGAACTGGAACCAGAAGAAGGGCGCTATCATCACCCCAAGGGCGGTGAAGAGGGCCAGGAAGGCAACCCTTTTAGCCACGTTAACCTCCATCATACCCTGGAGGGTCAGGCTGACCTGCTTCTTATAACCATGATTATAACCAGCTTATAGTGGGTGGAGACGATGGCCAGGAAGGTAATCATAATGGGTGCTGCCGGAAGGGACTTCCACAACTTCAACGTCTACTTCAGGGACAACCCCGAATACGAGGTGGTGGCGTTCACGGCCGCCCAGATACCTGGAATAGAGGGGAGGGTCTACCCACCGGAGCTAGCAGGCCCGAGATACCCCGAGGGCATACCCATCTACCCCGAAGACATGCTCCCAGAGCTCATAAAGAAGAAGGGGGTGGACCTGGTCGTCCTGGCCTACAGCGACCTAACCCACGAGGAGGTAATGCATAAGGCCTCCATAGTACTGGCCGCGGGAGCGGACTTCACCCTCCTCGGACCCAAGTCAACCATGATAGACCCGCCCATCCCAGTAATAGCGGTAACAGCTGTCAGGACGGGTGCGGGGAAGAGCATGGTGGCCCGGAGGGTGGCCCAGATACTTAGGCAACATGGAGTAAGATTCAACATAGTCAGGCACCCCATGCCCTACGGAACCCTCAAGCACGTCGTCCAGGAGTTCAGGTCCCTCGAAGACCTAGACAGATACGAGTGCACGATAGAGGAGCGGGAGGAGTATGAGCCCCACCTAGAGATGGGGAACAGGGTCTACGCAGGAAT
>CAZHEC010000153.1:0-3633 GCA_964531465.1 uncultured Nitrososphaeria archaeon
GATAATCCTGGATAGCTTACCCCATCTTAACTGGTATGCATAGGTTTCCTCCAGTTTTGCGTTGAATTCTGCTCCGAGGAGGTTATTGAGGGTCTCCTTTAGTTGGGCTGGTAGCGTGGTGGAAGGTTCAGGCCTCCCCTCAATTCTATGGAATGGGATTATTATGGTTCCCTCAACCTCTCCTACGTCTTTCGCCTTAACCTCCACGTTCATGCCTTAATCCATGTCAGGCCGCCTCATAAGATTAGACTACCCTGGTAATTATGAGGAGGATTATGCTGGCTGCCATAGCCGTTGCCCATCTCCAGAGGCTCCACATAATCACCTTTCTGCCGTCAAGGGGGCCGAAGGGTATGAGGTTGAAGAAGGCTAATAGAGCATTTATGGATGCCAGGATCCTGAAGATGAAGGGTAGGTAGATTACAGGGGAGCCAAGGGTCAGGTAGTAGAGGTTTAGGAAGCCTATAGACATGATTATGTTTGTTAAGGGGCCCCATAGGGCGGTCCATCCTATCATGGAGGGGGTCATAAAGCCTGAGATGACTACGGCGCCTGGAGCAATTATCTTGATTGGGATGAAGGGTATGGATGTGAGTAGTGTTAGGAGGGCTCCCATGGGGTCTATCTTGAACCTGGCTGGAACACCGTATCTCCTGGCTGTCATCCTATGGGCGAGTTCATGGACGAGGAATGAGGCAGCGAATCCCCCCAGGAGAACTCCTATAACCCAAAGAGGAAGGGTTAGGCGATAGCCTATCAGGGAGAGGCCCGCCAAGACAACCAAGACTGTTCCGGCCAAGAGATGAAGTGATTCGCTACTCTCGGAGACCCTGGGAGCCGCCACACTCTCCTCCTCACGCCTGGCCGCAGCCCTAGCCTCCTTCAACTCCTTCTCATATGGGGATGCGGCGGCGAAGAGCCCTGGGCAGTTATGCTTCTCCGGAAGTCTATGCTCGACGCAATAATATCCTCCGCAATACCTGCACTTGAAGGGCATGAGGACCTCCTCACCGCATACCTCGCATCTCAATCCATCAACCTCCCTGAATCCTCTTCCCGAAGCCCGTCTATCCTATTCCAGGCTAATATAAAGAATTGCCCTGATGCACGGGAATCATTATTATCCCGCCGTGAAATAGGGTTATGTGATGTGGAGGAGGGACTTGGAGAGGGCTGTCAGGGAGTTCTCCGACGAGCTGACATCGCTAGTGGAGTCGGTTTTCTCATCGCTTGGACCATCACCCTACATCGGCCCAGACAAGTATCGGAGACCCTTAGCCCACGCCTACTTAGAGGAGAACATGGTTATTGCGGTCTTCGAGCTTCCCGGAGCCCCCAAGAATAGCATTAGACTGAATGTTAGGGAGGATGAGATAGAGGTGGAGACAGGCTTCTCAGAGGAGCTTCTAAGCCAAGCGTCAAGACACCCATGGTTCAGGGGTATCAAGGGTTACCGGAGGACGCTTCCGCTACCGAGGAGGGTTGAGTCTGGAGATGCCAAGGCTATTTACAGGGACGGTGTCTTGGTCGTCAAGGCTCCCGTAAGCGGTGCCAAGGGAGTCTCGGTTAAGATAGAGTGAGGGATGACCCCTTATAGGGAGCTGGCTGAGGTCTGCGAGGAGCTGGCCAGACTTAGCGGAAGGAAGGATAAGGTAGCCACGATAATTAGGTTCCTGAGAAAGCTCGAGCCGGAGGAGGCGAAGCATGCGGCGTTATTCCTGATTGGTAGGACCCTGCCGGAAGGCTTGGAGGAGCGTCTTGAGATTAGCTGGGCCACCCTAGAGGAGGTCTTGGATGATGGTGGCCAGCAGATCCTAGCCGCCGGGCAGCCGCCGACCATACTCGAGGTTGCCCAAGCCTTCAGGAGGATGGCTAATGTAAAGGGCAGGGGGTCCAGGGAGAGGAAGAAGGCCATCCTGGCTTCCCTTTTATCCCGTATGACGCCGCTTGAGAAGAAGTGGTTTACTCGCCAGGTTATAGGTGAGATGCAGCATGGGGTTAATGAGGGTGTTCTGCTGGAGGCGGTATCAGAGCTTTCCGAGAGACCTCTGGAGAAGGTTAAGAGGGCTGACATGCTGCTCGGAGACATCTCGGAGCTGGTGATGAGGGTTAAGGCGAGGGGAGGCGAGGCCATAGATGAGGTAAGACTAAGGATCTTCCGCCCCCTCAAGCCGATGCTAGCAGAACCATGCGACAGCGTTGAGGAAGCGTTAAGGGAGATGGGCGGCCAGGCAGCATTCGAATACAAGTATGATGGAGCGAGGGTCCACATCCATGTCGGAGGAGGAAGGGTTAAGATCTTCTCCAGAAGACTTAGCGAGATTACCGAGAGTGTCCCCGACATAGTTGAGCAAGTAAGGGAGGGGGTCTCGGCCCGTGAGGCTGTGCTTGACGGCGAGGCCGTAGCTGTTGGAGAGGATGGTAAGCCTCTACCCTTCCAAGAACTCTTGAAGAGGTTCAGGAGAGTCCATGACGTCGAGGAGATTTCCAAGAAAATACCCCTCAAACTTAAACTCTTCGATGTCCTCTACCTTGATGGAAGAGACCTACTCGACGAGAACTATTCACAGAGATGGGAGACCCTATCCCAGGTTGTAGACGAAGCTCTGCTAACGCCTAGAATAACAACCTCGGACCCTGGAGAGGCTGAGAAGTTCCTGAGGAGCGCTTTGGATGAGGGTCATGAAGGTTTGATGGCTAAGAGGCTCGACTCACCCTATAAGCCTGGGAGGAGGGAGAAGCTCTGGCTCAAGATAAAGCCGGCCGAGACCCTTGACCTAGTAATAGTCGCAGCCGACTGGGGCCACGGTAGGAGGACTGGGTGGCTAAGCAACTACCATCTAGCTGCATACAACCCTGAGACAAGGGGATTCGAGGTGGTTGGGAAGACCTTCAAGGGCCTAACCGATGACGAGTTCGAGATAATTACCAAGAGGCTTCTCTCACTAAAGTTATCCGATGATGGATACACTGTCAGGGTCAGGCCCCAGATAGTCGTCGAGGTGGCCTTCAACGAGGTTCAGAGAAGCCCCAAGTATAGGTCGGGGTATGCCTTGAGGTTCGCCAGGATAGTTAGGTTTAGGGAGGATAAGAGACCCGAGGAGGCCGATACGATAGAGAGGATTAGGGAAATCTATCTCAGACAGTTTGAGAGGAAGTCTCTAGCCTAAGCCTTTCAGCCAGCTCAGGTCTAAGCATCAGGTATACTCTGCCCGAGCCGTTAAGCCCTGGGAGCCCCTTCACGACCCTGGCTCTGACCTCCCCCCTCATCCCATGGGCGGCCACGACCCTCCCCCTAATCCTGAGGTCTCCCTCCCTATACTCTACGGGGCTTCCGACTAGTAGCTTTGCCGAATCCCTGTCCCCTATCCCTGGGAACGCGAGTATGTAGTCCCTGGGAGCCTTATTTTTCCCACTCTCCTTATATCTCTCTGATACCACGAATCCTACGAGCCACGCCATCTCCAGCTCACCTAGCACAGCCTTAGGGACACCCTGGATATAGACCTTGAGCCAGAATCCCAGCGTCCTATCAAGGGAGTGTGTAGATAATAGCGGGACCCCGATACCTGGAAATCCTTATCCACACCCGTAGGCAGGTCATCATTGATGAAAGGGTTCGGAGCAGGGCTT
>CAZHEC010000154.1:0-3616 GCA_964531465.1 uncultured Nitrososphaeria archaeon
CTTCTAGACCGAGTTGGTCTGCCTCCTCCCTAAGCGTGTGTAGGGCTGTGTAGAGCGCGGTGGCGCTGGTGGCTGAGAGGGTGTAGGGCTTCCCCCCGTAGTCCGCGCTGGCCCCCCAGTTCCCTGTTGGATGTGTTAGTAGGGCCTTGACGCCTGCCTCAGACCTATGAACCGAGGCCACTACCACTAGCTCTGCTCCCAGTCCTTCGCCCACGCTGTCGGCCTCTAAATGACTTCTATCGACCATGTAGAGTATGGTGTCGCCCCTCATGTATAGTCCCTCGCCCTCCTCCTTGAACCCGAAGGACTCGATGAGCATGTCGCCCACGGCCATAGAGACCTTATCTAGCCTCGACACCAGAATCATCTTAACCATGACTACCCATGAAGCCACGCCACGGCCATAAAAAGAAGCTTACTCAAGTATTAGGAGCTCTGGGGGAGAGGTGGGCCTGAATGGGAGCATCTGGCCCAGCCCTCTGGAGACATAGAGTATGCGTCCCTCCCCAAGGTGATAAAGCCCCCGAGCATACATCGAGTTGCTTAGGAGTGTTATGCCCCCTAATACAACTCCTCCATGCGTGTGGCCAGCCACAATGAATCCTTTATCGACAGCCAATGCAGCGTTAGGGTCATGGGCGACCACTAAATCCGCTTCAACCCTGAAATCGTATCGTCTATCATCCCTCCAATCAATTCCGAAGACCCTGCCGATGCTTGTCTCCACATAATCGTTCTTAAGAATAGTGAATCCCAGCTCCTTGAGCATTCTGGAGAGTTCGGGAGACCATCCACTCCAATAATCATGATTTCCTAGAACCGCAATCCTCTCTCTCGCCTCTATCAATGATAGATACTCCTTGAGAGGTTTCAGGGAGCTTGTGAACCTGTCCACGAAGTCTCCTCCATGAATCAGTATGTCGGGCTGCTTACCCGCCAGGTAATCAACAACCCTCTCCTCCAAGACGCCGAACTCATGGGTATGCGTATCCACCATGAAGGCTATCCTTGAGCCCAGCCCAAGCCCGAGCTTCGAGACCTCCAGGTTAAGGGTCTCAGAGAAAGAATACCCTAAGCCAGCTGATACAACAGAGAGGGGAAACATCATGAGAGCGATGCGGCGGGAAACCCTCAACCCACAATACCCAAATAATAAGCCCGTAAATAATCTTTTTCCTTCTAGATGAAGTTCCAGCATCTCGGAAAACCGTTGCTGGCAAAACCCGTCATAACTAGACTCCTCGAAGGAAAGAGAAACCAGGAGAAATACGTCAAGGTATCGCTAGATTTAGGTAGAACTCTGAGGATTGTGAAGCTAACGCCCGAAGGCCCAATAATAGATGGCATGATAGTCCCGTGGGGAACCATAGAGGAGCTGTCCAAGGAAGATGAGAGAAACATTTACCTAGTCGAGGAGGGGGAGATTCGCCAGGCCTCGATAGCTAGAAGACATTTCTATAAACTCGTAATGACTGAGTGGGGTCATGCGCCAACCCTCGAGATAGATGGAATACACATGCATAGGATTGTAGATATTTACCCCGAGGAAGATGCGCGCCTGAAGGTTAAGCTGCTTGGAGATATTAGGTGTAGGAGTATACTTGATATCTGCACAGGTTTGGGCTACACGGCCATCGCGGAGCTTAGGTCAGGTGCGTGCAGAATCGTGAGCATAGAGATTGACGAGAATGTTCTGTATCTTGCATCTCTTAATCCATGGTCAAGGGAACTAGAGGATAAACGTGTCGAGATAATACTGGGAGACGCATACCAGGTTGTTGAGGAGTTCCACGCAGTTGTCCATGACCCGCCCAGACTACAGCTCGCAGGACACCTCTACAGCGAAGAATTCTACCACAAGATAGCCAGAGCCCTCAAACCCAGGGGCAAGATAGTCCACTACGTTGGACAGCCGGGTGTAAGGAGGGGATTAAAGATATGGAAGGGAGTTATGGAGAGAATGAGAAACGCAGGATTCACGGCAAAATACGATAAGAAAACACAATGCGTCTACGGTGAGAAGATAACCTGATTGAAGAAACGCATAAATCTAATGATTTGGGATGATTCTCGAAAAAATCTATTTATACATCTTGAGGGCTTTGGAGAGTATGTCTGATGAGGAAAAAAAGGTTAGTAGGCGTACATTCATCGGGACCGCTGCCGGGGCTATAGGAGGTCTTGCAGTCGGCTCGGCTATTGGATGGTCTCTTAAACCATCAGGAGCGGCTCAGACAGTAACAAAGACAGTTACGGGCGCTCCTGTAACCACGACGGTCACCAAGACTGTTACCGAGGCTGCTGCGCCAGAGCCTGTTACCATCACTTTGAACTGGTTCCCTGGCCCCGAGAGTGATGCCGTAGCACCTATAGTGGATTGGTGGAACAAGTATATGGCGCCAAAGACTGGCGTGAAGGTTGAGTTGGTGCTCTTCGGCAGGGCGGAGCATTTTGAGAAGATAGCCACGCTTCTACTCTCAAAGTCCCCTGAACCGGACATAGTATTCATGTCATACACTGTTGGCAGAGTCTATGAGCACCTAGAGCCGCTAGACGAGTGGTTCAATAACCCTGAAGTATTCCCCTACTCGCTTGACCACTATGTTAAGGCGGCTCTTGACGCATTTAGGGTAAATGGGAAACTTTACGGCATACCTACCGACATGAACACGAGCCTCCTGCTCTACAGGAAGGACCTCATGCCCGAACCTCCCAAGACATTAGACGAGATGGTTGAGATGGCGAGGCAGTTCACTAAGAAGTATAACCCTGATTCTCCCACCGAGTATGGATTTGCCATACAGGGTAAGAACATATGGTTCAACTCATACTTCTGGATAAACCTATACGTCTCGCAAGGAGGCGTCCCCCCTGAGCCTGGCAGGGAGATAGAGTTTGCTGAAAGCCTCGACAGCCCTACAGCAATAAAAGTTCTCCAAGTCTACGTGGACATGATGAATGAAGGCCTCTCACCACCCGACTCAGTAAACTACGAGTATGCCGAGACAAATGCGGCCCTAGCATCGGGGAAGGTGGCCATGGCCCTGCAGTGGAATGCAGCCCTAGGCGAGCTAAGAGACCCTGAGAAGGCCCCGCTGGTCCATGACAAGATAGGGGCGGCTCCCACCCCAGGAAAATACGTGGATGGAAAGCTCCTTAGAAGGAGTGAGATACACGTCCATGGCCCAGGTATAAATAAGTATTCGAAGAAGAAGGAGGCGGCGTTCAAGTTCTTCTCCTTCCTGACGACCTTCAAGTTCCAGATGGATTACTTGAGGAACGGAGGATTCACGGGAAGCCTCTCGATACTCTACAACCCTAAGGCCCACGAAATAAGGACGGAGATACCGGAGCTGGCCGATATCTACAGGGATGGATACGCCATGACGACCCATGCAGACCTAATCCCTATGCATGAGATACTGACAAG
The DNA here is from genome assembly GCA_964531465.1 of uncultured Nitrososphaeria archaeon. Lineage (GTDB taxonomy): Archaea > Thermoproteota > Nitrososphaeria_A > Caldarchaeales > Wolframiiraptoraceae > Benthortus. The sequence continues at coordinate 3,431 of CAZHEC010000154.1, forward strand.
GAACATCAACTCGGCGTTGGTTGGCACCAAGACCCCTGAAGAGGCGCTCAAAGATGCCAAGCAGGAAATCCTCCAACTCTTCAAGAAGGGCTAAAAAACCTAAACCATCTTTTTCCCTAAGCAGCAGACTAGTTCCCAGACTCCTCATAATACCAGCCCTAGCCATACTACTGGGCGTAACAATCT
>CAZHEC010000155.1:0-3546 GCA_964531465.1 uncultured Nitrososphaeria archaeon
CGGGCTCTCAACACTCCTACTCTTCGTAAACCTCGGGAAGAGCCTCGTCTCAGGCCCGATAACAGGTGCAAATCCATGGAAGGGCTGGACCCTCGAGTGGACCATACCCTCACCCCCGCCAGCCCACAACTTCGATGCACTTCCAGACATGACAAAGGGTGTCCTAATGTTTAATGGAGCACCCATGCCCCCAGGCCCCAGGGAACACCATACTATCCTGCCTATGACGATAAGCCTAGGCGCAGCCATACTCTTCTTCGGCCTCGTCATCTCGCTGCCCGTAGCCATACTCGGCGCCCTCATACTCGCAGCCTCGCTGGCCAAGTGGTTCAAAGACGACATACTTGATAGGTTTGCAGCTCCCGAGTCGGGTGCTGGAGAGAGATGGCCCTTCGAGAAGGTTGTTAAGGAGAAGCTAGGCACATGGGTCTTCCTAACCTCAGAGATAATGCTCTTCGGATCCCTAATCTCCGCATACGTATACGTCAGGACTAGGTCAGCCTTCTGGCCACCCTCGCCCCAGATACACGATGTTGGGATAGGGCTCCTCAACACCCTAATACTCCTGACCAGCAGCCTAACCATGGCCCTAGCCCTCGAGGCAATCAGGAACGGCAGCCTAAGGGACCTGAAGATGTGGCTGACCACAACCCTAGTCCTCGGCCTAGGCTTCCTCGGAATCAAGGCCTTCGAGTGGTCCAAGCTGGCCGCAGAGGGATTCCTACCCTCGGCGAACCTGCCTGCAGCAACCTACTACGTCCTAACAGGGGCGCATGGGGTCCACGTGGCCGCAGGTCTCGTAGCTATACTCTACCTGATACTCAAGGCAAGGTCAGGCGGGTTCAGTAGGGAGGACCACTCGGCGGTTGAGAACACGGGCCTCTACTGGCACCTCGTAGACATAGTCTGGGTCTTCCTCTTCCCGCTCTTCTACCTAATCTAGGGGTGGCTCCAGGTGAAGGCCATATTCCTCTTCTCGGTCTGGCTCGCCCTCGTCTCCATGACCATAATGGAGACCGTGATGGTCTACCTCCAGATACCCCTGGCCGCAGCGCTAGCCTCAATAGTAATCATGGCTGCCTTCAAGGCCATACTCATAGCCCTCTACTACCAGCACCTCCGCCACGAGCCCAGACCCCTCGGATACATAGCCCTAGGAGCAATCTTCTTCCTTGTAGTCCTGGTCCTGGCAAGCTCAGGCGAGATAATCGGAATACTCTGTGGGATAGGGTGAGAGGCTGTGGCCAGCCCCAAGCTAGTCCTAACCCTGCTGGGCGTGGCCGGGATACTCCTGCTAATCGGGGTAGCCGCAGTCTTGGTCCTCCCAATCCAGCCAAAGCTTGAGTCGCCGCCGCCCAAACCAGGCCTGGAGCCCACGAGGGAGATACAGCTCTATGGAGGCGAGGTGGGTGGAACAACCTTCGCATTCGGGCTAAACCCAAACAACCTGACATCACCCGGCCCAGTCATAAAGATAAGGGATGGAGAGGTGGTTAAGATAGTCTTCAAGAATGTGGGCAGGATACCCCACTCATTCGCCATAGTCCCAGAGCTAGACAGGGACGCCCCACCCCTCTTCCAGGGAGCCTTCATAGGAACAGGTGCAAGGCCTGTGCCCTCGGGAGAAGAGGGAGAGACAATATTCAAGGTAATCGACAAGCCTGGCAAATACTATTATGTCTGCACGGTTCCAGGCCACATAGAGCTAGGGATGTGGGGAGTAATAGTGGTAGAGGAGTAATGCGTGGAATAACCCTACTAACAGCACTAACAACAACCACGATCTACCTGGTCATAATCCTGGGAGCATATACTAGGGCCCTCGGAGCAGGTATGGCATGCGGACCCGACTGGCCCACCTGCAACGGCTACATAATCCCACCTAACCTCCTAAACCCCTTCGTCCTCCTCGAATACAGCCACAGGGTCTCGGCCATGCTCGCGGGAATATTCACGATAACAACAACCGCATATGCGTGGACAAGGCATAGGGGGGAGAAAGCGGTAACAGGCCTCGCAACCCTAACACTAGCCCTCCTAGTTATCCAGATACTGATCGGCATGATAGTTGTCAAACTCCACTTAGAAGCAATCTCATCCGCAACCCACCTAGCCACAGCCACAGCAACCTTCGGAGCCGCAACAGCAACCCTAACAACAACCCTAAGAAAAAGATAGAATGCAAGAAAATCAAAGAAACCCCTATGCTGTAGCCTTATGTGGTTTGTGTAAACATTTATTACGGATATTGTCTACATTTATTACCTGATGAGCGAGGTGATCAGCTTCAGGGTGAGGAGGGAGCTTAAGGAGAAGATGGAGAGGATGCGGCATATCAATTGGAGTGAGGTGGTCAGGAGGGCTATCGAGGAGGTAATCAGGCGGGAGGAGTCCAGGCTACAGGAGAGAGACTATGCGAGGATAAGGGCTGCAGCCCTACGCACAGACCAGCTGAGAAGAAGAGTTCCAGGGTGGAGTAGTGTGGAGGAGATAAGGCGTTGGAGAGAGGAAAGATAGTCATAGACGCCTCGGTAGTTGTCAAATGGTTCGTCGAGGAAGAATATAGTAGAGAATCCTTAATGATAAGAGACTCCCTCACAGGAGGACTGCTCGACGCCTTGGCACCCCCAATACTACACCTCGAAGTACTAAACGCCCTGAAATACTCCGGAGCCTTCGGAGAAGACGAACTGAAGGAGGTGGCCCATATATTAGAAGACTACCAGTTCTCGATCCGCAGCCTATCTGGAGACTACGCAGAGAAAACAGTAGAGATAGCCATGAGAAAAGGTCTAACAATATACGATGCATCCTACGTAGCCCTAGCCATCATAGAAGGAACAAGCCTATACACAGCCGACGAAAAACTACTAACAAAAACACAGGACCTAAACATAGCAAAACACGTCAAGCAGTTCAAAATATAGCGAACATACTTCAGCCATCTTTAACACGGGCCCGCCGGGACTTGAACCCGGGACCTCCGGCTCCGAAGGCCGGCGCTCTATCCAGGCTGAGCTACGGGCCCTGGGTTAGATGTATTCGTCGAGGCTTTTGTGGGTTTTCTTGGTTGGTTCTTGTTGGAGGGTTATCTTGCCGTAGACTCCGTCGTATCCTGGGATTATGCTGAGCTGGTTGTTCCTCATCTTTGTTATTAGGTCTGCGAGTTTGGGGTTGGTTGTCTCTGCTATCTCTTTTGGGTCGGCTTCTAGGAGGACCTTGAACTCGTTGCCGAATCTTCCTGTCAGCTTGTCGTATTCTTTTAGGACTTTCCTGGTGTTGAGCCTGGACTCCGAGCCTGTCTCCATGCCCATGCTGAGTGCTATGAGTTCCTGGAGGGGGATTAGGTAGATGAAGTCCTGGGCGTTCTCGGGCCTGTATCCAGGCGGCTTGTCGGCCAGCTCCTCAACCCTATCATCCACACCCTTGGTCAGCTTCCTCCCACAGACAGGGCACCTGTAATCCATCTTCCTGGCCTCTTGGGGCGGCCCCCCCCCCACCCCGCCTCCCCCCCCCCCCCCCCCCCCCCCCCCCCCCTCCCCCCCC
>CAZHEC010000156.1:0-3467 GCA_964531465.1 uncultured Nitrososphaeria archaeon
AGGAGGAGCCTATTAAGGCCGTAATGGATATCATGAAGAGGCTTGTGGCAACCGCCGTCCTTATTGGTAGGTATAGTAGGAGAACCATTATAGGAACATTTAAAACACCTCCACCAATTCCTAGGAGACCTGCGACAACACCGGCGGCAAAGCTGCCCAATATACTGGCCACCCACCTAAACCTACCTATCATACCACCCCATCACCTACACCCACACCCTTGGCCATCCTTAGGGAAAGAAGGAAGAGAAGCCCCCCGAACATTGCCTCCAGAACCCGCTCCTCCATCAAAAGCGCAATAACATTAGCACTAATTAGAACGCCGATAACGGAGGCCGACTCGAGAATCAACCCTACCCTGAAATTCACCTCACCTTTAAGAGCATAAACTAGGGAGGAGGATAGGGCAGTGGCCGTAACCGCCGCAAGACTGACCCCGACTGCAGAGTGTATGGGAATCCCCAGAAATATCACGAAGAGGGGAACCATCAAGGCCCCTCCCCCCACACCCATCAACCCACCTAGAAAACCAGCAGCCAGGGCAACTAGGAAAACCCCAAACCCCACCAACACAGCAAAACCACCACACAAACCTAGAATAAAAACCACCACCAAAAAAATAAAATACCGCCCAACCAGAAACACAGACGAAGCCCGGTCGTCTAGCGGCCAAACCCTGGTCAGAAAAAGGGCCACGGATCCCGGGCTCTGGATCTTGGGAGGAGAACCCCGGGGACCCCGGTTCGAATCCGGGCCGGGCTATATTTTTCACATTTTTAGTCTTGTTATCTTCTCTATTATTGCTTCTGTGTAGTAGTCGAAGAATCTTATGTATCCCTTTTTTCGGTATATGGTTATTCCGACGAGTAGGTCGAATGGTAGCAGGAATACTTTTCCTCCATTCCTGATGGCGGACTCTATAAGGCTTATCTTCCCCCCATTTTTCTTAATAACCCTGATTCCCATCAGGTATTTCCCAGGCGTCTGCCCCTTGTATGCCTCCAGCACCGTCACAAATATGTAGACGGCGAAGAATATGTGGGCGTATGTTCCAACAAGTTTGCTCACTATTTGTGCTAATGCAGGGATATGTTCTGGATGAAATATCCAAGGATGCAGCATAACCATGGAGGAGGCATGCTGTAGGGCTTCTATGAGGAAACCCCATAGCTGAGGATCGAGGAAGACGCCAGAAAATATGAAGAAAATTAATGCGTCTATGAGGAAGGCTGCTATCCTTAATCCAATTATGTCCTTGTTTAGGAAGACCTCTGGCTTCTTGGGAGATTTCAGCGACTCCCTAATAAGGGATAGTATTTGGACCGCAAGCTTCCCCTCCTCTGATAACAGGTATGTCCCCTTCTCGGTTCTTTTAAGAAGGGGTGAGAGCTTTCTTAAATGAAAGTTTAGTGTCCCTGCTCCGAGCCTGAGCTCCTCAATAAGCTCCGTATATGAGACCTCAACCCTATCATACACATATTCTATTATTTTCCTCCTAATAGGGTGAGCCATAATATCGAGGAAGTCACCCTCACTAGACAATGTATACACCTACCTAACCATCAATAGGATAGTATTTCAAGTTAAATTTACCTAAGTCTTCTCGTGTATCGTGAACGAGGTTTCTCGTCATGGTTTATGTTAGGCGTTTTCGTGAAACGAGTTAAATCGTTTAAAAATAGGTAAAACGTGGTTCTTCGCCATTTTTTCTGAGGAATTATGAGGGAGAAAATTTCTGCAAAAATTATTGTTCCGTCATTGCTGGTGTCCGCAGTTATAGTTGGGGGAGCTGCGTGGTATCTAGGGTTGGTGTCCAGCCCAGGGGAGATAACAATTAGAATGAGGGAGTTCTCTTACGTTCTCGAGGCTGGTGATTGGCCTCTGATTCTCAAGGCTGGCGAAACATATAGGATGCGGATAATTAATGATGGAGCGGTGGTTCATGAGGCTATGGTGGTGAGGGATGCTGGGAAGGTTCTCGAGATAATGGATGAATCCTTAAGAGAGCTGGAGAGCTTAAGCGGAGAAGATTTTGAGAAAGCGTTTGAGAAGATGCATCACGAGGTGGAGGAGCATTTGGAGGAGGAGGGGTTAATGTTGCTTGAGGCCGATGACCTAGCTCCAGGCGAGGAGACCGTGATGGAGCTGAAACTCGACGAGCCCGGAACCTACTGGATAGTCTGCATGGAGGTTGAGGGAACCCTCCCCAAAACCCATCTACACGCTGGCATGGAAGCCAAGATAATAGTCGAGGCCTAAACCCCACCCCTTTTTATATATGGGAAGATTTAAGAGCTAGCATATTCCCTGGATGATTGAACGGTCATGGAGTACGTCTACGCAGCCCTACTACTACATAAGGCTGGGAAGCAGATAGATGAAGAGAATGTGAAGAAGGTGCTCTCAGCTGCCGGCATCAGCCCCGACGAGGCCAGGGTTAAGGCGCTTGTAGCAGCACTTTCGGAGGTTAATATAGACGAGGTCCTCAAGAATGCTACTGCGGCTCCTGTGGCAGCTCCAGCGGCCCCGGCAGCTCCGTCTGAGGAGAAGAAGCCCGAGGCTAAGGAAGAGAAGAAGGAGGAGAAGAAAGAGGAGGAGAAGGAGGAGGCCCTGGCGGGTCTCAGCGCCCTCTTCGGCTAAATACCTTAATCCAACCCAACCCCACATTATCCCCCGGGTAAGGAGAGTTGAGGTTCGGCGCAGAGACCTACTCGTTAGAGTTCTTTAGAGAGAAAGGCTACCTTAGGAAGAAGTGTAAGATATGTGGGGAGTATTTCTGGACCCTTGACCCGGAGAGGGAGGTATGCGGCGAGTCTCCCTGCGAGGCCTACCGATTTGTGGGGAAGAACTTGGCAAGGAGGAGGATGACTGTCAGAGACTCGCGTGAGACCTTCCTCAAGTTCTTTGAGAGGAGGGGGCACAGGATAATCAGACCCTACCCCGTCGTCGCCAGATGGAGAACCGATATGTTCCTGACCGACGCCAGCATCGTGGACTTCCAGCCCTACGTAACCTCGGGAATCGCCCCCCCTCCAGCCAACCCACTCGTAATCAGCCAGCCATGCATAAGGTTGGTGGATGTAGATAAGGTCGGCCTAACCTTCGGGAGGCATCTAACAATCTTCGAGATGGGAGGGGCTCATGCCTTCAACTATCCTGACAAGGAGGTTTACTGGAAGGAGGAAACAGTGGCATACTACCATGAGTACGCAACCAAGGAGATAGGCATACCCGAGAAGGAAATAATATACAAGGAGTCCGTCTGGAGCGGCGGCGGAAACGCTGGCCCATGCTTCGAGACTATAAGCTACGGACTAGAGCTCGCAACCCTCGTGTTCATGCAATACAAGACCGTGGACAGCGAGTTAGTGGAGCTCCCGATAAGGACCGTTGACACCGGCTATGGTATCGAGAGGTTTGCATGGTTTAGCCAGGGAACCCCCAGCAGCTTCGACGCAATCTACGGG
>CAZHEC010000157.1:0-860 GCA_964531465.1 uncultured Nitrososphaeria archaeon
CAGCCCTCAGGATATGGAGCAGGAACCCGAGTATCATCAAGGAGGCGCCTATCTCAACTAAGGCTAGTTGCTGCTGACCCGCCATGTATGCCTGCAGGGATAAACCTGCAACAACTATCTGCAGGATGATTAGAACTATTGCACCTACTGTGGCCGTTTTATCGCTCAGCCTAATCCTCAATGTCTGCTGGGAGGTCCTAGGCCTCTTCCTTCTCTTCTCCCTGACCCACTCGGAAGCGGCCAAGGTTAGGGCGAATGCCGCCAGGGTTACTGCCACCAGTGTTCCATAGTAGGGTAGGGGGTCTATCTCCAGCCTCTCTGCGAGTTCTATTGTCGGGTCTGGGTTTACGTAGAATCCCCACACGGTCGTAACTATTATCTGCCCTAGGGCTGCCACGCCTATCCCGCTCACCCAGGGCCTCTCACTCCAGTGGACAGCCTTCTTCCTGTCGATGAAGGGTATTGCTAGGAAGAGGAGTATGAAGAGTGTGGGGGCGAGGACGCCTGCCACGAACTTATCGATTCCAGTCCTGATGAAGGCGTAGAGACTCGTAAGATACCACTCCGGAACCGTTATCCCAGGCGGTATCTCGGGGGTAAACTTTGTCCCAAGGTCTACGGGGAAGATCCCAGCCGTGACTATTATTCCCCCTGCTATTACGGATATCATTGGTAGGTCGAGGACGAGGTTTCGGGGGAAGTGGAGGAGCATTAGTATGCCCATTAGGACGGGGATTAGGAAGACATGGAAGGTGTAGAACCTGATTACTATGTCGCTGAACCCGGAGCCCATGAGTAGCTGGGCCAGCGTGGGGCCGACGAAGGGTATAGAGTTCGTTAATGAGGCTCCAATGTTGATT
>CAZHEC010000157.1:870-3461 GCA_964531465.1 uncultured Nitrososphaeria archaeon
GTACGGCCCTTTCATTGAGTATTAGGTCGTATCCCGTGTAGGCTTCTATCACCGTGAGGACGCCTAGAAGGACCCCAGTAATCCAGATAACCTCGTTCCTCAGCTTGTATTTCCCTGCGAAGAACTGGTAGAACATGTGGTATAGGGCTAGGAAGACCATGGCGTTTGAGGCATGGTAGTGGATGTTCCTTAGTATGAAGCCGAACTCTATCTCGTCGTTTATTGCCTTGACGCTGTCGTAGGCGGAGGTTAGGCTTGGCTTATAGTAGAACATTAGGAGGACGCCTGTTATCCCCAGGATTATGAATGTTATGAAGGTTAGCATGCCGAGGAATCCATGAGGATTAAGGAATCTCTTGGGCTGGAAGAACCTAATCCCCATGAATATTGTCCGCTCTAACCTCGAGACCGTCCACTCATATGCCTCAATAATCTTACTTTTCCTAGCTTCCCGCCGCTTCTCTGCCATATCCTATTACCCCCACTACACCAACAGCATAAATATCCCCATTCTCATCAATCTCCAACTTAACCTCAGGCAGGGTCTTATTCGGCTGGGCTGCGGCAGGACCCTTGAACGCCACGCCGGTCTCAGGGTCATAGATGCTTCCATGGCAGGGGCACTCAATCTGCCTTCTCTCGGGCTTGTAGTCTACCAGGCACCATAGGTGGACGCAGACCATACTGTATGCCTTGAGGGTTCCATCCGGAAGCTTGATTAGGAGGAATTTCCTGAAGGGGTCCTTATCCCTCTCAGGGTCCCCGGTTACAGGGTAAGTAAACACAAGCCTATTGTTTGGTGGTAGGTCGTTTATGTTGGCTATCTTCTGCCTGACAGCTCCGGCGGAGCCACGGGACCTAAGGTAGCGGACTATCTCGGAGAAAGGAGCTATGGCGAGCAGGCCGGAAACTGTTGCAAGAATCGCTTGGATAAATGAACGTCTGCTCCTCTTACCCTCGGTCATTCCGGGTTCAAATGAGCCGAGACCCCAGCGATTATATAAGGATTTAACCAAACATGTGCGTTAAGATCTAGGATGTTTTCTCGAGGCTTGCCTGAACCATGCATCTGTTTTCTCGGAGAGTAGGCTTTTCAGGAATTCCCGGGCTTTCTTAGAGTCGTCTGTGGTTAAGAGAATTCTCGCATCCTCAATGGATATTGTTGAGCCGCATCTGAAGCATCGGTATGACTTAGTGGCCGTGGTTATCTGGAGCCCCCCACATTGCGGACACCTGACCACCTTGTATCTCATAATATTCTTCTATAATATTCTTCTTATGGATTCGAGTATCCTGTGAGGCGGAAGCCCTTGCTCAACCCCAAATGCTATTGCTGTCAGGTTGTATATCTCCTCCTCCCTGAGCCTGATTAAACCATATATCACCGATAGCTTGAATATATCTTGGAGGAAGGCTTTCCTACTCACCTCAATTACGTGGCTCCTGAACCTCTCTTCTAAGTGTAGTGCAAGTTCATGGAAGGACTGTGTGGGAGCCGCCGCAATTAGTTTTCTGTATGGTGTGTTCCTTAATGGTTCTAGGAGGGATTGAGGGGTCTCCGCTTCAAGCATCTGGGAGACTATGCTCCGGGGGACCTCTACACCCTCTTCTAGGGTGAGCCTTCTAGTCTCCGCTGCGGTAAGCTCCCATGACTTGGACCGGGTGATGGCTAGGATTAGGTATCCGTCTATCTCGGCTGCCATAGCCTTCCTGAGCGGCTCCCTCTCCATCCTCGGAGTATTGTCTAGACCTTGTAGAAGCTCCCTGTAGAATGCACCGTCCAGCACAATGTCGAAGACGAGTAGGTCCTCCTCCCTCTCGTAGAGCCTAACCGATTCTTCGGCGACCCTGCCTATGGGTGTGTTGGCCAGGGTCTCTACAGCGGACTCAAGCGTGGCCTCGGCCAGGGCCCTGACAACCACGTCTCTTACCCTGAGATGTTCCTCAGCCTTGAGGGTCATAGACCTCATAATCTCGTCCTGCTCCCTCCCCAGAGCCTTACCCTTCAAGACGTGCTTCAGGTTCCTGTATAGGTGTCTGCGGAAATACTGCTCAAGAGCACCGGGTCTATCAATCTCTCTTATGAGCCTGTATTCGTCGTCTATCATGCATGACCTGACAATCTTCTCGAACTTCAGGGAGTCTATCTCCCTCTCCTCCCTAATGCATCCACCATATCTTGTCGGCCTCAGCTTCTCCACAATCTCTGGGATTGTCTTGGAGGAGGCGAGTTCCTCGTAGATTCTATGTGGTAGTAGGAAGCCCTTAAGGGCGTATGCCCTCGAGACCGAGTATAGTTTCCCAGCCTTACTCAATCCTAATTCACCGTCTGCCTAGGAGGATGCTCATGACCAACTCAACCGCCTCCTCTTTCCTGGCCTCCATCCTCCCCCTTATCTCCTCGGCCTTCCTCCTCGCCTCGCTTAGTAGCCTCTCGGCCTCCTCCTCGGCCTCCCTTCTAACAGAGTCCAGCCTGCCCTCAACCTCCTCCCTAACCATCCGGAGAACCTCGTCCCCAACCCTGGAACACTCGGCCTCAGCCCTCTCCACAATCCTCCTCCTCACATCCTCGGCAAAACCAACCAACCCAT
>CAZHEC010000158.1:0-3441 GCA_964531465.1 uncultured Nitrososphaeria archaeon
TGGGTTTTGGGCCCTTTTGGGCATTCTTTTTGTCTTGGGGTGGTTTAAGCCCCTATCCGGGGATTTGTGTTTAAAGGGTGTTCTCTACTATTTAACTCTATCTTTAGTAGATATTCGCCCCTTTAATTTTATGGGGGGTGTTCGCCCCGCTGGGAGTCGGTATCCTGTTTTGGGCATTGTTTAGGTTTAAATATTGGTGTACATTGCGGTCGCGTCTTTACCGTTCCTTGGGGTTGCCTAGCGATGGATGGTGGCGGTCAGGATTCTAGGTCCTGTCGGCCTGGCCCTCAAAGCCTCCAAATATTTCTAAGTAATGTCCCGCTCTATGGGGTCCTAGTAGCCTATTGGGAGCCGTCGTATCGAGGGCTTGTAGATTAGGGTTAGTATGAGTCCTGTGATGAATCCTCCTACGTGGGCTGCGAAGGCTACCTCGGAGAAGGGGGTGAGGAATGCGAGGAATACTTGGGCGAGGATGATGAATGTTATGACTAGTATAGCGGGTGCTGGGATCATGAGGGGGAAGACGACCAGGGTTCTCCTGGGGAAGAGGAGTGCGTAGGCTGCCATTACGCCGAAGATTGCCCCGGAGGAGCCTATGGCGGGCGTGGTCAGGAGCGTTGGGAAGGGGAAGAACATTAAGATGAAGTATGAATGCACTATATCAGCCATGACCCCGCTCAGGAAGTAGAGTAGCAGGAAGCGTGGCTTCCCCAATACCATCTCTATCTCAGGGCCGAAGATGAAGAGGGCAAACATATTCAGTAAGAGGTGCTCCAGACCTGCGTGGAGAAACATTGATGTTACGAGCCTCCATGGCTCGACCCAGGCTAGAACATATATGGGTATTGCTCCAAAGCTAAAGATTAGGCGTCTAAACTCTATTGGTGAAGATGCTTGGAGGCTCATAGTGAATATGAAGATTATTACGTTAACCGCTATGAGCGTCCATGTTGCATTTGAGTTGCTGCTTCGGGCAACATACACCATGGCTTGACTCTCCTCTAGATGGAGGATTTGAATGTTTTTAGGTCTTGCCTATGTAGGCTAGGGGTGTGTGGGGCTTCATTATCTCCCTGAGCAGGATAGTGGCGTAGCTTCCGGGTGGGAGGGTTATCTCCAGCTCTACCACGTCCTCCGAGACCTTCATCACCCTACAACTCCATCTAGGTATCGTGATGGGTCTTAGGCCTCCTCTTGTGGAGACCTCCGGCATGTGCCTTACGTTAAACATGTCCCTACTAACCCCGGCCTCCTCCATGACATTCCTCAGCACCTCACCCTTCCTACTATTCGGTATTCTGGAGGCATACCCTGGGACTGGTAGGACTATGACCATCCTGCCATCCTTAATAAGCCTCTCCACCTGCTTTAGATTCCCCTCCCTAATCCTCACGACCCGCTCCTTCTCAATCCGTCCACCTAACCCTACATGTGCTGCCAAGTCCCCTATCTCAGGTGTCTTCAGACTGGGGTTTTCTCGGAGGAGTCTGGAGAGGGTCTTGTTGAAGATTAGTGAGGAGACGGATTCCACAAGGATGCGTCTTAACCTCAGGGGTAGGCTTCTTAACGCGCCCAGGTAATCGCCCTCATGCTCTAGTAGGTATCGCATGACCCTCCGCTCATACCTCAAAGTCCTAGGATAGTAGTTAAGCGCTGAGGCTATGTCCCACTCATCTAGGAGACGCCTCCTGGCATCCCTATTCTTCTCATCTTCCAATGGAGAGTAATCTGCTATGAAGGCCGAGACAGCTTCTTCCAGTCTACCTTCCATAATCAGCTTCCCGACTATGGGTGTTATGGGCCTCGTTATGCCAAAGCGTTGATGGCCGAAGAAGTTGGGAATTCCTCTCTCACCAAGCTGACGTAAGGTATTATTGATGGCCTCCGGGATAGCTCTTGCCCTCCTTATAATTATTCTGAACCTGTTGTGGAGCAGCCTCTTGGAGGTGAGCCGCTTATCGATGTATCCGATTGCGCGTATCTTTATGGAGTCTGTGATTTCGTATGTTTTCTCCACCTCTAGGGTGGTTTGCGGAAGTGATATGAACTGCCAGCTTATACTCATCTTGTCTTTTATACCACAGATACCTATCATGTTGGGCTTTAACCCAAGCTCTTTGGCGATTATTGATGTAGCCCTGATGCTGTCTATCCCTCGTTTCCACATAACGGCGAGGAGAAGACCTCCAGAAGAGTCTATGGGCAACCCTTCCTCGAAGCATCTCCTGGCATCAAGCCCATTGTCTAGGACCTCCCATGCCTGGAAGTCTTCGGGCTTCAGCTTCACTATCCCTCCAATCCCCGGAGAGCTGGTCGAATATCCCTCAATTCCTATGAAGGCCTCCACATCCTCGGCTCTAAGCCCCCTTAAACTGGGAACATATCCATCCAATACACGGCACCTCAGAGGAGCTTAAGATTTCCCGTAACTTTATCCACGATCTCCGATGGACCTGGCCCTACACCTAATGCTGTGGTTGTCCCTGGCGGCAGCTCCGTTAAGCCTGCATCCTCTATTAAAGCCGCTGGGATACCTATCTCCTTAGCCTTGGCCCAGAGGCTTCTCAACTCCTCCTCGCTCCCTACCCGTAGCACAACCTTCTTCTGACCCTCGGAGAGCCATGCCCTAGCCCACTCTGGACGAAGTCTCCTACACTCTTCAAGGGCTGTCACAGATGCATGGGCCACTTGGGCAGCCAGCTTCCCTACACTCATCTTAAGGTCAGTCCTCACCACTATCGTCTGCTTATACCTGAACCCCAACAACACCCACCAAGATATACATTAATGGGATTAAAGTTCAATAAGTGTCTAAGCTAGTCATTCTTGATGAGGAGCCTGCTCCTCCACGTATATTCGCCGCTTCATGACGAGAGCATGGTCGAGGACGTCATAAGGTGGGTTGAGGAGAAGGTTGGGTGGATGTTCGATGATGTTGAGAGGACGTCTACTCCCGAGAAGGCGTCTGAGAAGGCTTCGGGGGACTACGGGTTCATAGCAGTCTCACATATTACTGGAGGAAGCGAGCAGATGGCCCTAAGGGCGGCGGTCATAGGAAGGCCTACAGCCCTTATAGCCCACAGTAAGATGAACAGCCTGCCTGCGGCCTTGGAGACCGTCTCCGCCCTCAGGTCCCGTGGAGTCCCATCGTGGGTAATACCTCTCTGGAGAGTAGAGGCTGAGAAAAGATTGGAGAGTCTCATGAAGGCGGCCGAGGCAGCCTGGAGGCTTAGAGGCCATAAGATTATGGTGCTAGGAGACCCGAGTCCGTGGCTGATTTACAGTCTTCCCGATACGAGGGTTCTCTCAAAGCTTGGGGTCGAGATAGTTAAGGTAAGCCTTAAGGAGTTGATGAGGGAGCTGAAGCCTAGTAAGGAGGATATGGACGAGGCCAGGAGGGTGATCGCCAGGTCCGAATACACACATGTCAGGCTCGAAGAC
>CAZHEC010000159.1:0-3364 GCA_964531465.1 uncultured Nitrososphaeria archaeon
CGTCTACCCGTCATCCTGAGGGTCTCGAAGGCCACGGGTGAGGTGACCTCGTGAGTTAGATGCCTGTCTATGTATAGTAGTGCTGAGCCGTCCTCCCTCTCCTTAAGTAGATGGGCTTCCCAGATCTTCTCAAATATCGTCTTTGCCGCCAAGCCTGACCCTAACCCGAATTAAGCCGACTTATAATCTTATTCTCACATCAAGGAAAGGTTTCAGCCTCTTGGAACCCCTTATGCTAGGGTCGTTGAGGATTTGTCGAACTCTATAGCGTTATCTGGACTAGGTCCGCTATGTCGTGCTGCATGTTCGCTATGTTCAGTATGGGTTCCCTAAGCTCAGTGGGTATTCTACGTATCAGTGTCTTAACCTCTCTTATCTTTTTCCTTAAATCTTCCAGCGGCTCGATGCTTCTATTCATGAATATGTGTAGTGCTTCGTCATGGTTCTCTATTAGGAGGTCTCTAATTCTTCTCAGGTGCTCCGTGTTTTTATTCTTAAGCTTTCCTACATGTTTTGCGAGGATTACAGCGTTGTCATTTATGTTTTCGAGTAGGTAGGATACGAGCCGGTAGTCTAGGAGGTTTATCCCGGTTAGGTTCAGCTTTGCCTGTAGAGACGGGTCTGTTGTGCAGCTTCTGAGCATCCTCACCATGTAGAAGTATAGTCTGTCAACGTCTTCGTCGCTCTTTATGACTAGTTGGGCTACGTGGGCATCGTCTTCTATGAGGGCTGTTAATGCATCGTCAACCGAGTCTTTGGAGATTTTACCCATCCTCGCCAGCACGTCCCTAGGCTTGAGCGTCTCATGGCTTACCAAGACTTTGAGTGTTAGGTCCTCGCCTATTATCTCCACGCCTAGGAGCTTCTCCTTCACCTTGTTCAGCAGGTCCTCCACCATACGCCTAACCGATGTAGGAGCCTCAACCTTGATTGCATCGTATCCAAGCAGGTATGCTGCCATAACCTTGTTCCTCAGCATGGGGAGACCACCCTCACCATAACGGATTGTTATAGCCGTGCTTCTCCTCCAATCGGTGATAGGCGAGATTATCAGGACGCTTCCAGCCTCCTCGACCAAAAGCTCCTCTCCAGCTCTCACCCCGATTCTCTCAGCCCATCCACGGGGCAGGCTAATCACGAGGGAGCCGCCGCTCTTCATGACGCTCCTAGCACTCCTCATCAAGTCATTATCCTGTATGGACTAGTATATATTTTCAAGATGAAATATTGATAGGTGATAGACCCCACCTTCAGGGGCAGGGATGAGCGGGGAGATTAGGCCGTCGCTGAAAGCGGCGTTAATTGCCTCTAATGCTGGGCTTTATGCAGCGGTTGGTATAGCGACCTACTTCGGCCTTTTTGCACCCATATTCGGGATTGTTAGGTTCTGGCCCTCGGTGGTTATTCCGGCAGTCTACGCTGTTCTCTTCTCTCCCATGATAGGGGCCTTGGGGGCTGCTATCGGGATATTTATCAGCGATATGGTGATTCATGGGAACGCTGTGTTGAGTTTGACGGTAGGGGTTCCAGCGAACTTCCTCGGATTCTACCTGCTTGGATACTTGGCTAGGAGAAGGGGTGGGGCGGTCTCGAAGAGTATGTCGGTTATACTTCAGCTAGTCCCCTTAATCCTCGCAGGCGCACTCTACATCTCCGGAATTCTCGAGAACCCCCTTACATCCCTACTCCTCTTCGGCCAGGAGGTCCTACCCCAGACAGTAATCTCGATTGTTCTGGGAGTTGCCGTGGCTGCCTCAGCTGTAGTTCTGGCGATAAGCATAGGGATAATCGTGGTTAGACCTAACTATGCTGGGTTAGTCTATGCCTCTAGTGCCGGGCTGATGCTGGGCAGCCTGATCATAGGTGTAGGGGTCTGGCTCTTCTTCGGACTCCCACTCTTCGCCGCCCCACTCCTCTTCCTCTGGACATACCTAACCGAGATACCCTTCCTCGTAATCTTACTTCCACCCATAGTTGATAGGGTTGCCAAGTCCGCCCCCGAGAGGGTTAAGTGGCTGAAGACGTGAGAGCCTATGAGGATTGCGAGGGTTCACGCCCCGGCAGCACTCTCCAGCATCTTCTCGCCCAAGACTAGGGGGACACGGCCCGATGAGATAGGGGCCAGGGGAGGGGGGTTTGCATTAACTGAGGGTGTTGAGACCCGCGTCAAGCTCAGGGATGATGAGGAGATGCGGGTTATAGTGAATAGCCGTGAGATGGAGTTTCCGCCCAGTATCACGGCAGCCCGCAAAGTCCTAGAAAGGCTCAACAAGAGGCTGGGAGTAGAGATACATCACAGAATCAGGCCTCCCATAGGCACGGGATTCGGGACAAGTGCCGCCTCGGCCTTAGGAGTCGTTCTAGGGCTATCAGCCCTACTGGGCAAACCTCTCACCATTCAGGAGGCGTGCAGGATTACCCATGAGGTTGAGCTTGAGTGTAGGACTGGGCTGAACAGTGAGGCAGGGTTTCTCTCAGGGGGGCTCGTCCTAGTCCTAAGGGAGGGTGCCCCTCCCAGAAACCTCATAGACTCCATACCCCTACCAGGCTCCTCCGGCATAGTGGCTGTAGTGGCAGGCGAGCTTGAGACCCCGAGGGTTCTAAGGGATGGGGAGGAGCTTCGCAGGGTGGAGAAGGTAGGCGACAGACATTTGGGGAGGATACTCGAGAGGCCTTCACCCGAGAGGTTTCTGGAGGAGGCGAGGGAGTTCGCATACGAATCAGGCTTCGTTACAAGTCAGGTTGAGGAGATGTTCGAGGTATTCTCTAGGATTAGGTGTATAGGGTATGCCCAGAACATGCTTGGGAACGCTGCCCACATGCTTGTTGCAGGAAGGCTAGAGGAGGCCTATAGGGAGGTCTTAGATTATTTCCCGGATTATGTGGTCTTGGCCTCGGGTCTAGGCCAAGGTGTTAGGATGAGCTTAGAGCCTGCTCTTCGAAGAACTCGATGAACCTTTCCTCGCTTCCTGAGGGAATTATGGCCGAGGCCGCGAAACTGTGGCCATCACCTGTTCCACCTACCTTCTCGGAGGCTATTATTGTGAGCTTTGATGCAGAGGGCATCACACCCTCCTTAACTTTCTCGGCTAGACCTCTCGGCGTCCTAACCGAGACTTTCACCCAGTCTCCCTCCAATCTCCCCAGCCCAGGGATAGTCGGCTCAAACTCCATAAACCCGATTAGATACTTGTCAGGCTCAGCAATCCCACGGTAGCTAAGCATAGAAGTGAATGTGCCTAAGGTCTTTGTCCCCAGACCCCTGAATATCCCCCTAAGATGGAACCATTGGACAATCCTGCCGTGAGCTAGCTTCTTTCTAGAGAGGTATGCGAAGGCCTGCCTAAACCTCCTCTTCCGCTCT
>CAZHEC010000160.1:0-3328 GCA_964531465.1 uncultured Nitrososphaeria archaeon
GGCTATATTGAGCATGAGTTGGGCAGGAGAGAAGCACCTTCAACAACCCTCTCGGAACTCTCGCACACCCTTTCCAAGGGAGAGAAAACTGTCTCGGGGAGGCTAAGTGAGCTGGTTCAGAAAGGACTGCTGAGAAGACTTGACAGAGGCGGATACGTGATAACACAGGCGGGGATACGATACATTGTAGAGAAGTATAAGAGACCTTTAGAATGAGGCCTGGCTCTCCGCCTTCTCCCCACCCACATCGCTAGCCCTTATGTAAGTATATCTCCTAGGCGACCCCTCCCTAACCAGAACCCGCTCCCTAACCAGGTCAAGGAGACTATGTGAGACAGCGGTGGAGTTATAGCTATAACCTCTCCTTGCAAGCTCCTGGACAGTCTCCGAGAGGGTTCTCGGCCTATCAAACCACCCCTCCCCCACAAGCTGGCGGAGAAGCCCCGTACAGGTCGGCTGAGGCCTCCTCTCCCTCCTAACCCTCTCGACCTGCCGTCCAGCCCCCTCCATGGCCAAACCCGGCAGAGCGGACCTAAGGGCAGAGACCACCTGCTTAAGAGCCTCCTCAAGCTTATCTGGAGGAGCCTCAACCCTAACCGTCGCAGGCCCTATCGTAACCTCTACCCTGACTTTTTCTTCCTTGCTCATGTTTCATCATGCTCAATTTGAGCAACATTTATAAGCACACTAAAACCACTAAACAAGGGAGAACCATGGAGCGGGCCTACCATACCCAGGATATAGGTCTGGCCAAGACCTATTTTAAGTCTTTGATAGAGGCTGGCGAGCTAAGCCTCAGGTCCATGGAGGGTGTTAGGCTCTATGTTGGTGCCTTTGGAGATATTGTTCAAGATGGGGTTTTAGTTGAGCATTTGTATGGCCGTGTGGAGGCCCTGAAGCCTAGGAGGAGCGCGGGAGCTAGGAGGGTTGTGGCCATAGACACCTCCTCGGTCAAGGTCGCGGAGGGCGGCGGGGGGCTCGTTGTGGCACTTAGGGGTGCTCTGGCTGTACGGTCCAGGGATGACGTCTCAGTTGAGATCGTAGGCCCGCTCCTCTACTTCGTTAGGCAGGAGAATCTCAGGAGGATTATGAGGGTTATGGAAGGTGGGGGTGGAACCTATAGGCTGGACGAAACAATCCAAAGGGTCCTGGCAAGCCTATTCGAGAAGAAGCTCCAAGAATATGCTGTGGAGAGATATGAAGATTCGATTATGCTCTTCGATGGCTCCCTCTCTGCAGGCCCGATAGACAATCCGATACGAGTCATGGAGAGGATTCTTTGGAAGGCTGGGAGGAGGGGGTGCGATGTCGTAGCCTTCTCTAAGACCAGCGTGCTAAGCCTATGGGGTGAGAAGATACAGTCTATAATGGCTAGGGATGAGCCTCCATACTTACTCCACTTGACACCTCTAGTAAAGAAGCTCAACCTAAGGGTTAGGTTGCTTGGGGAGATATTCCTTGCAAGGCTTAGCAAGGGTGGGGGAGGATTCAGGGTCGATGCAAGGCTTATCAGAGATGCTGAGGAGGTCTTTGGAAGCCTTCTTTCCAGCGACCCACTCATCCACGGATACCCAGAGACCCTAATACTCGCACATGACTATGCAACCTTCACAAAACCCGACATAATAGCCATCCAAGCTGCCTTGGCGAAGAGAACAGAGATACTTGAGGGGCCGAGCATAAGGAACATTCTATTCAACCCGCTTGACGGTGATTGGAGATGAGGCTGCTGGCTAAGAGCGGAGACACCGTGGAGATTCTGGCCGCACCCGGTGAAGACGGCCTCAGGAGGGGAGACTATCTACAAGCGATAGACCAAGGTAGGAGAGTCCTCCTCCAGGTCATAGACGTAGATTACGCCGATGTTCCTGGATCGGTAGAAGATGCCCTAAGGGAGCTGGCGGGAGAGAAAATCAACATAACAACTATAGATCCTTATGGTGTCGGCTCCTTGATAGCGGGTATTAAGGATGCGAGGATAATCGTGGCGAAGCTGAGAGGCATAGTTGAGAACGGGGAGCTTAGAAGCGACCTGCTCTGGCTACCATCAAAGCTAAACTCTAGGATAGAGCTAGCCCCACCAGAGATAATAGAGGAGTTATCCAAGATAGGTGGAAGGAGAACCATAACAATAGGCGAATGCATGGGTGGTGTAATAACGATAAATGCGGAGGCGTTGGACGGCAGGATAACCATAATCACAGGGAAGAAGGAGACCGGGAAGAGCCATTTAGCCAAGCTGCTCATCACATCTCTAGCAGAGTATGGGGCAAAGATAATAGTCCTAGACGTGAACGGCGAGTATCTAGGTCTTGGGGAGAGGATTGATGGGGAGCCAAGCGAGGTAGCCGATAAGCTGATCATCCTGAGACCTGGCGAAAACTTCACAGCATCTCTAGAAGATACAGGTCTAAGGGTGATGCTAGACATACTCCAACACGTCCTAGACACGCCTGCAGCAAGTCTACGGGAATTTGGAAGACTATGGAGGCTTGTATCGAAGGTTGAAGGAAGGGTAACCTTGAGGGGTCTCCTAGACGCCTTGGCGAGAAGCCAGATGCATGAATCGGTTAGGGAGGCCTTGACTAGTAGGCTGATGAGCCTAGACCAGATAGGATTCTTCAGAGATGACTCCCCGACTGATCTAAAAAGCATAATCAATGGACTGAGAGGCGGCGGGATACTGGTGGTGGACCTTTCGAGACTGCTCCCACACGGTAGGAGGATTATAGTCGAGTATCTCCTAAGCAGACTCTCAACGCTTCTGAGACTCGGCGAGATAGACCCCCTGTTCCTAGTCGCCGAGGAAGCCCACCTATACCTCAGGGAAACGTATTGGGACGACCTTATAACTAGGATGAGGCATATAGGCCTCTTCCCTATCTTCGTAACTAATCAGCCTGACACGGTCCCCGAGACGGTGTATAGGCAGGCAGATAACATATTCCTCTTCAACTTCACCAATGAATCGGATCTAGAATACATCTCTAAGACCTCCAGGATGGATTCGGAGACCGCTAGACGTATCGCAAAAAGCCTCCCTCCAAGACACTGCCTCCTCATAGGTCGGATGGTGAACGACATACCCGTCGTGGTAAAGGTTAGGGAGAGTTATCTGAGGACTCTTGGCGAGACCAAGCTGATCTGGAGAAACTAGAGAACTGTGACGGACTTAGCCAGGTTTCTCGGCTTATCAGGGTCATTCCCCCTCTCAACAGCCATGTAGTATGCTAGGAGCTGGAAGGGGACAACATATACGATGGGGCTGAGAAGCTCATGTATATGTGGAAGACCAAGAAACCAATCGCATGTCTTCTCGAGTTCCTCA
>CAZHEC010000161.1:0-3304 GCA_964531465.1 uncultured Nitrososphaeria archaeon
TGGGACCCAGCCTATAGGCGATGAGCTGATGGAGAGGCTTCTG
This sequence comes from uncultured Nitrososphaeria archaeon, assembly GCA_964531465.1. Taxonomy (GTDB): domain Archaea; phylum Thermoproteota; class Nitrososphaeria_A; order Caldarchaeales; family Wolframiiraptoraceae; genus Benthortus. Next base: position 44 of record CAZHEC010000161.1, read on the forward strand.
AGGGCTGCTGGCGAGAGCCACCACCTCCTAACCAGGCGGATATTCTTCTCCCACAGGGACCTAGATAAGGTCCTAGACGACTGGGAGGCTGGGAGGGGATTCTTCCTCTACACGGGCCGAGGTCCAAGCGGCCCCATGCACATAGGCCACATAATCCCCTTCTACTTCACCAAGTGGCTCCAAGATAGGTTCGGGGTGAATGTGTATATCCAGCTCACGGATGATGAGAAGTTCCTTGAGGAGGAGAGGGGTCTGAGCCTGGAGGAGACCCGTAGATGGGCCTATGAGAACGCCTTGGATATAGCCGCCGTGGGCTTCGACCCCGACAAGACATTCATCTTCCAGGACACCGAGTATATCGGGAACATCTACCCTCTCGCTCTTAGGGTTGCACGGAAGATCAACTTCAGCTGGGTTAGGGCGGTCTTCGGATTCAACCACCAGACCAACATAGGTATGACATTCTACCCGGCCATCCAGATTGTCCCCAGCCTCTTCGAGAGACGCCGCTGCCTGATACCTGCGGCCATAGACCAGGACCCATACTGGAGGATTCAGAGGGACATAGCAGAGTCCCTTGGATACTACAAGACCGCCGCTATACATAGCAAGTTTCTCCCACCTCTCACAGGCCCGACGGGGAAGATGAGTGCGAGCAAGCCTGAATCGGCAATATACCTGAACGAGGACCCGAAGAGTGTGAGGAGGAAGATTTGGCAGGCATACTCGGGAGGCCAGCCTACCAAGGAGCTTCATAGAAGGCTTGGGGGGAACCCTGACGTGGACGTGGCCTATCAGTGGCTCTACTACTTCTTCGAGCCAGACGACAGGAGGGTGAAGCAGCTCGAGGAGGACTACAGGGCTGGGAAGATATTGAGCGGGGAGATGAAGGAGATACTAATAGAGAAGGTGGTGAGGTTCCTTGAAGAACACCAATCTAGGAGGGAGGAGGCAGAAGAGATGCTCAAACTCTACAAATATGAGGGAGAGCTTGCCAGAAAAATGTGGGAGAAAACCTATGAATAATATTTGAGGTGAAAATAATGGGTTATCTATGGAGGTTCAGGAAGTTCCCTGACTCGGTCTCCGACCCCAAGTATATGCGCATCCTCGTCTATCTTAGGAACAATGGTCCTTGTTCTTCGAGGGAGCTTGCCGAGACTCTTGGCCTAGGCTACGGCTACACTAGGAGGGCTTTGCAGGTCTTGAGGAGGATGGGCGCCGTGGAGGTCTTTCTCAGGCCTAGCCGTGGCCTTGAGGACTTCGGCGAGGACTAGGTCCCAGCCTCTCTTAGGAACTTCTTGACAAGCGACTCGACCTCGGCCTCGCTTAGCCTCGCTATCTCCTCCAAAGACTCGCCAATCATCCCTTTAACCCACTTGACGAACTCGTGGCCCAGGAAGTATCCAGCATACTTTACACCTTCCTCTTCAATCCATACTCCATAGAAGCCTCCAACGTCCCCTCCCTCGGCCCTCTCCAAGTAGAGTCTCGCAAGATAGTTCATCTTCTCCCTGCATGACCTGAGCCATGCATCATCGGGGGCCATATGCCAGCTCTCCCTGCCCATGATTATATGCTCGTATGCTTGGGCAACCCCCTCGCTATATAGCTGGAAGTATGGATTTCCCTCCCTCTCCTCAAACTCCATCCACTCACCCCTCAGCTCCATATGTCTTAGATGGCCTAACTCGTGGGCTACCAGCCCCTTAACCCTCTCCTCAGATATCCATCCGAGCTGAGCCGCCATGCCTGCGTCGAGTAGGAGGGCTGGCTCGCCTAGGAGGGTTGTCGCCCACCCTGCTCCGCATCCTGACCCATAGTAAACCACTATGACCGGCCTTCTGCCTAGGCCTATCCTTCCAGCCGCCTCCTCAAGCCCCCCCACCACGTAGAGCATCTGCATCCACGCCTCGAGAATGTCGTGTATCTTCTGGTCGAGTGCGGGGAGCATCCTAGTGGCCAGGACCTCCCTGAGCCTCTCGAGGCCGCCCCAGCATCCAACCTGCTTCTCGAGAAGCTCCGGATATGATGACATGTAGAAGCCAAGCCAGCCCTCAAGCTTCTCCTCTACCCCAAGCCCGGAGAAGACGCTCCAGAAGCCCAGGAACTCCCGGATAGTATTGACCAGCCTCACTGCGGCCCAAAGACCGTCAAACCCCCTCAAAAGGTTAAATCCACCGCCAACAAAAGACACAACGGGCGGCGGCAGGTAGGGCCGGGGAGCTAGCCCTTCCCTACTACCCGAAATGGGCTACATGCGGGGGCCAGACAACCCGGCGGGGCGCATGAAAGGCAGAAGGCACAGCCACCCACGGATGAATGAAGGCGCGACCACACGGAGCCCCGTAGGAGGCCGCCCCACCCGTAGGGGTGGGCAACGGTCTCCGAGCGCGCCGAAACGCGTTAGGCCCGGGAGGGAGCGGCGCTAAGGCGCGGCGGGGCTGCTGTGTGGAGCCGTGCTGGACTTCCTGTGGGTGGCCTCGGCCTTCTGTCTTCTTGCCACCCGCTGGGGGCTGCCGCCGCCCATAAAAATATTTTGGGGTGATTTTTATGGATAAAAAATGGGGTTAGATTTTGTTTAGGGTTTTTCTTCTGTATGCTGTGGCAGCTATGGCGATTGCTAGTATGATTGTGGCTGTTATTGTTGGGATTAGGGTTGAGGTGCTGGTTAGGGTGTTGCTGAGGGCTGCGGCCGCCTGCTCTATCACGGCTATTATGTCTATCGTGTAGGCGCTGAAGTGCGGGAAGTAGAGTAGGAGGCTTACCCCCTCGCTTGTTACTGCGAAGATGTATGCTGGCTCGCTGTATGCTCCCGAGAAGAGCTCCAAGGGGTCGGAGGCCATCCTGATTTTCTCCCCGTTCACCCTCACCTCGAGGCTTCTAAGCCGCTCTATGTCAACCATCTCCCGGTCTATTTTCACGGCCACGACCTTGGCTGGCGTTCCATCAGGAGCGCTCACCACGAGCCTAAGCTTGTTATCTCCAGCCTCCCTTACCTCCACGTTTACTGTCGGCTGAGGCTCAACGGGCTGGACCGAGACCTGCCCTGGGCCGGCGTTAACCACGGCGGATACCTGGACTGGGCCTAGGGCTAGTTTTGTTAGCTCTATCTTCTTCGCTCCTCCCGGGGTTTCCTGGATTTTTACCAGCTCTATCTTTGTTCCATTCTGGGTTGAGATTATCTTCTGCTTCAGGATTATCTTGGTCTTGTTGTTGGGTGTTATGACTTCTAGCTCCTGCTCGATTAGGACGTTTGTG
>CAZHEC010000162.1:0-3295 GCA_964531465.1 uncultured Nitrososphaeria archaeon
CGCAATACTGACCGAGAAGGGCAGGGAACTGGTCAGAAGCACGCCCAGCAAAAGAAAGCTAATCCTGAGAAAGTCCATCGAGGATGTGGAGCCTTTCTCGACAGCCCTCAAGCTGGCTAGGTCTAGGGGGGAATTCTCAGCTGAGGAGCTAGTGGAGGAGCTAGGCAAACTAAACATACCGGAGGAAGACTACGAAGACCCAGAGCAGATACATAGCATGCTGCTCGAGTGGCTCCTATACACAGAGAGCATAGGATACAATGGGGAGGAGAAGAAGTTCAGTAGGAGGCACTAGCTTAGAAGAGTGTAAATCCTGTCAACATACCTGTAGAACTCCTGGCTCCTCCTAGACCTAGGTCTCTGCATCCTAACATCCACCACGCCAGCTATCTTTGCAGGGCGCTCTGTCAGAACTATTATCCTCTCAGACATCTCAACCAGCTCCTCTACGTCGTGGCTCACCATTACTATTGAGGAGGGTGGGAGGGCCTGGTTCCTCCATAGGTTCTCTATCTCCCTCCTGAGCGATATGGCTGTAAGCGGGTCCAAGTTGCTGAAAGGCTCATCCATGAGGAGGAGGTCGGGCTGAGAGACCAGCGCCCTGGCCAAGGCAACCCTCTGCCTCATCCCCCCGCTAAGCTCAGCCGGATAGGCTGACTCAAAGCCTGAGAGACCCACCATGTCCAGGAAGGCCCTGGCCCTCTCCTCCTTATCCACCCTACTGAGCTTCCTCTCATTAATCAATGCCAGCATAACATTCTCCAGCACGGTATACCATGGGAAGAGGCTGGGGGACAGGAACATTATGGATATCCTAGGCGTAGGCTTCTCCAGGGGCTTTCCCCGGAAAAACACCTCCCCCATCCGGGGCTTGATTAGCCCTGCCATAATCCTGAGTAATGTGCTTTTACCGCATCCACTAGGTCCGACTATCCCGACGAACTCGGCATAATATATCGTTAGGCTTAGTCCCTGTAGGACTGGTAGCTCCCCTCCCCTCCTCATCTTATAGCTGAAGTAGACGTTCCTAACCTCTAGTATCGCCTCTCTCCTCTCCTCGGCCATCACTAGACCTCAGGTGATACGTGGGGTATAAGACCCTTTACACCTCTTCCGGTATCCTAAGCTTGGCCACCGCTATGCCGTGTAGCCTTCTCCAGAGCAGCCTGTTTAGGATTACTATGAATGAGGCCATCGCTATTGTTGATGATGCTAGGAGGGGAAGGTCGCCCAGGCTTATCGCCATGCTAATAGTCTTCCCAATCCCCGGAGCATCAACCTGCCAAACCCTTCCCTCAACCTCGAGCCTTTCAGCAATAATCAATGTATTCCAGCCACCACCCATCGCAACTATCAAACCCGTAACCAAGGATGGGAATATTCTGGGAAAATAGAGGTGCCTGAACCTCCCCAGCCCCTTAATCCTCAGAGCATCGCATAGCATCATCTCCTCACCCGGGATCGACTTGACCCCACCATAGATTATGAAGAATAGATACCACTGTATCCCAAGGACTATGATTATGAGGGCTCCAAGCTCTATCGATGCACCGTATGATGAGACTAAATCCATTATGAGTGGTGCGACCAGGGTTGCGGGTATCGATGCCCCGACCTGGAGTATTGGAACTACTATTGATTCAAGGGTTCTTCTGCTGTGGATTATGATGGTTAGTGGGGTTACCCAGAGAAGGGTGAGGAGTATGGCGGCCACTACTCTTAGCACTGAGAATCCCAGCATGGCCAGAACATCTACCCCAAGCCTCACGAAGCCCTCAGCCATCATCCCAGCCCCCAAAGATATATCGTATAGAAGGGGGGTCAGGTAGAACGCCACCGTCAAGGCTATCACTCCGATAAGTGGCCAGAGATACCTCCTCACCTCACCCATTCTGGATGATATGCCGCTGAACGCCGAGGCCAATTCACGGTGTCCTGGAAGGTATGCATGTGAGAACACATCCTTTAATGGTTTGAATACCCTGTCGAGCCAGACCCTCGGAACCTCCACGGGAACCTCTTCCATCCTATATCTCTCACTCATCCTTATCAGGGGGAGGAATACCGTCGCATTGGTTAGGAGAACTGCTGCTGCGACGGCGATTATGCTGACAAGTAGCTCGAGGTATCTGCCCGATATGATGAAGCCTGCTGAGACCGAGCCTATTCCGAATAATCTAACCTTCATCCCTCCCACGGAGATAATCTCGCTTGCTACGAGGAAGTAGAGGCCATTCGCCCAGGAGGCTGGAAGATTCGCCGCTATCCTCGGAAATGTTACTGGGAGGTAGAGGTTGAGGAACCTTCTCCCAGCACCCAGATTCAATGCACGTGAGACCTCTAGAAGTTCTCCTGGCATGACCTTCACAGCCTCATATACCCCGAAAGCTATGTTCCAGACCTGGCTCGTGAATATTAGGAAGATTGCAGCCAGCTCGGGGCCGAGGACCGGATGGAGGATCGTGAAGGAGTAGAGTGCGAGTGGGAAGAAGCTTAGTATGGGTATTGACTGGAGGATGTCGAGGACTGGGATTATAATCCTCTCAAGAATCCTGCTTATCCCAGCCGCTATGCCGACCACCAAGGAGAACGTTATAGAGATGAGTAAGGCTATGCTCATCCTGAGCCATGATGCCATCAAGCCTAGGAGAATCTGGATAAGTGTCGGGGCATCCAGCATCCTTAAACCAGGTCATCTTAAGGGATTTTAGGATTTACGCCTCGCCTCGGCCAGCATGCTGTTCACGCAATATGCTGGGAACCTCTTCAGGTATGTTCGATGAGGCTCTTCCACACCCATCTCATCAACTATGTTCCTGGCCTCCCTCACGGAGCCTCGGATCTCCTCCGTGAGGAATCTCTTCCAGTCCATCCTAGGTGCCAGGAGTTCTCTAATGTTGAGCCGTCTGGCGAATCTGAGTGAGATGTAGGCCAGCTTGAGCTTCTCTTCAAGCCTCTCCATGAAGAGTATGGGGAGCCTTAGGATGGAGCTTTTCTTCACCATATCCACGTAGTCATCTGCCAGCTGATATGCTATCCCAACCTGCTCACCATACCTTCTGGCCAGCTCCACGACCCTCGGAGGGGCCTCGGCTATCAAGGCGCCGCTCTCCGCTGCTGCCTCGAACAGTGAGGCGGTCTTCTCCCTTATTATGCTCATGTATAGCTTCTTTGAGGTGGGTTCTCTGAACATTATCTCGTTTAGGACGCCGCTGGACGCCCTATCCCATGCTTTGAGGAATATCTTGGAGACCTCTATCCCCTCCTTCAGGGTTATCTGGAAGGCCATGTTAAT
>CAZHEC010000163.1:0-3142 GCA_964531465.1 uncultured Nitrososphaeria archaeon
CTCTCTGTTCCTCAGCATCTCGGAGTAGTCGGTATACCATCTCACCCTGAGCCTCTCACCAACGCTTCTAGCCAGGTCCTCCACCATGTCGCTTACCGCAACAAGCTCCGCGCCCTCCACCCTGGACCTGAGCAGCTCCGCGTGAAGCCTCCCAATCCTCCCGAGACCTATAACGCCGAATCCCAAGCCCATTAACCCCGCCTCCTCAAAACTTACTGATATTTGTTACATGAGGAGTGGTAGGAGTGTCTCGGCGGACTTCTCCAGCATCGCCTTATAGCTCGGCTCGGTCCTCGCCTCCACACTGAGGTATCCACGATAACCCGACTTGGCCAGCCTGTAGATTATCCGCTCCCAGTCGAGTATCCCCATACCTGGTGCGAGCCTATTACTATCCGATACATGGACGTGCCCGATCATCCCTGCAAGCCTGGGTATGAGGTCGTAGACACTTGGCTCCTCGAGGGTTGCGTGGAATGTATCTAGGAGTATCCTGACGTTCCTGAGGCTTTCCGCAATCTCCAACGCCTCATCAAACCTGTTGACCAGGTCCGTCTCATACCTGTTTAAGGGCTCGAGGACTAGGAGGACTCCCTTCTCTGATGCGTATTCGTCGAGTTTCCGGAGGGAGTCTCTAAGCCTTTTCAACGCTTCTTCACGTTCCTCTCCGCCTTTCCCCCTCGCAAGGCCTACGACAACCTTACCAGCACCTAGCTCAACGGCGATGTCCATGTATCTCTTAAAGAACTCTATTGCCTTCCCTCTAGACTCGCCGCTCCTATCGGAGAGGCTGTATCCATAGGTTAGGTATGAGAGGCCTGTGGAGATTGCCGCCACACCTAAGCCCCTCTCCTCGGCCTCCCTGCCGAGGGCCATGACATCAACCTTGAAGGGGTTGGCAACATTATACTCCACCCCGCCGTACCCGAGTCTGCTCAGCAGGTCGAGGGCCTCGCCAAGCCCTCCCCTAATAACTATGTCGAAGCCTGTCTCATCAACGGTTACCGCATATACTGCTGAGAGCTTCATGAGGGTCAAGGAAGGCCACCTATAAAGAGGGGTGAGGGAAAGGGTTTATGGCTCCTTTCTCCTCTCGAAGGGTTCGGCCCACTTCTCAGGCTTATGATAGTATAGGTCCTCGAAGTTAATCCATGTTCTCGGGACCTGGCCCGGGGGATAGGTCTTGTGGAGCCACTCGACGAACTCCTTAACCCTCTCTATGACCTTCTCGACTATGGCCTCTCCCTTCTTCGGGTCAGCAAGCTTGGCCCACCCAACCGTCCCCTTCGAGTAGTAATAGAACTCGGGTGCATGGCTTACATCATACCAGTTGAAGGGCTTGTCAATGAAGACGTTTCCGGCTGCGTTCACGTATTTTCCTGGAAGGACTCTGAAGACGCCCCAGTCCCCCTCCCTTCTCAAGGTCTCCTCATCTATCAGGTCTGGGGCCACATACCATGTTACGCTGGTCTCGACCTCGTCTGCGTGGATGAAGGCGGTCTCGAGCTTGACCCCGGGAGCTATCTCCTCGCCTGACCCAGCCTTCCTGAGTAGGTCCTGCGCCCACTTCCACCAACTCGTAACAAGGATTAGTGCGTGGGCCTGCTTCTCTATTATGGCCACGTCCTTGGCTATCGGTAGGACGTATTCCTGGCCATGGCTGTTCCAGAGGATAATCTTCTTGAACCCTGCGTTGGAGAGCCATCTCGCCACATCAGAGACATATTCGACGAGGGTGGAGGCCTTGACAGGTATTGTTCCCTTCATTCCATAATGATGGCTTGGATGACTTCCATACTGGATTGGCGGAGCAACCGTTACTCCCGTGTCGTATGCGACTCTCTCGGCTATGCTCACGCCTATCAGGGTGTCTTCTCCGAGTGGTGCGAAGGGGCCGTGGGCCTCAGTCGAGGCTATGGGCACAAAGACTATATCGTTCTTCTTAACCCTCTCGTCCAACTCCTTCATAGTCATCTGGTCCAGGTATATCTTCTCCCCATCCCTGTTGAGGACAGGCTTCCCCCATCTCTCGCTAAGAGGCTTAAGACCAGACATAATCCCTCGAAGCATCATTCACCCGATTATCCTATAAATCTATGCCATGGCCCAACACTCATCTATATCCACCAAAGAATTAAATCCTGGGGGTCTCTCCCGCCTCTCACGGAGGGTTCTCTGTTGAGGAGGGTTAGGTTCGGCTGCCACGTGATATCCTACGGTGATGTGGAGGGAACCCTGAGGTATGGTGTGATGGTGGAGGAGTATGGCCTGGATGTCGTGAGCCTTCCAGACCACCTCTTCCACCCTGTCGGCGGCCCCTTCCTCCGTGAGCCTGCATGGGACTCCTTTATGATAATGTCTGCCCTGGCGGCCAAGACTAGGAGGGTTACCCTCATGACCGTTACCGACACTGTTAGGAGACATCCAGCCGTCCTGGCGAACGAGGTCTCAACCCTTGACCACATCTCGGGTGGGAGGATAGCTCTCGGCATCGGGGCTGGAGAACTCTTCAACTTCGCACCCCTGAAGGATATAGCTTGGGATAGGCCCTTCACGAGGTTCAAGGAGGCCTTGACGGTCCTTAAGGGTCTCTGGCTCTCGACGCCTGATAAGCCGCTAAACTTCAAGGGTAGATACTTCCACGTGGAGGATGGATACCTTGGGCTGAAACCTGTCCAGAGACCCCACCCACCCCTCTACATAGCAGGCTATGGCCCAAGGATGAAGAGGCTCATGGCCGAGGTCGGGGACGGCTGGGTCGCCTGGATGCATAGCCCCCGCTCCCTTAAGAAGGAGGTCAGGGAGATAGGCGCCCTTCTCTCGGAGGCTGGAAGGAGCATGGATGGCTTTGAGGTCGCAGTAATAGTCCAGTCAGCGGTCTTGGACGACTCTGAGAAGGCTTGGAGGCTGGTGGCTGAGAGGGTTAAACCATCGCTCTGCGTGAGGCCCGAGCTGCTTAGGGCAATGGGGTATGAGGACGTGGCTGAGGAGGCTATGGGGCTGTGGAGGACCGCCTTCACGAGTGAGGAGGCCGAGAGAATTCTCAAGCTGAGCCAGAGGATACCCATGGAGGCCGTGAGGGAGGTCAGCGTGGCGGGAACACCAGAAGAGGCTCTCCAGCAGGTCGAGAACTTCATAGAAG
>CAZHEC010000164.1:0-3134 GCA_964531465.1 uncultured Nitrososphaeria archaeon
GTGAATTATCTTCCGAGCAGGGGGGTCTTAATCGAGGCAGAGCAGAAGATATACCTACTCCATGGACACACGTGGCCCAGCCCCAGCGTCTTGGAAGCAGACCTAATAGTGATGGGGCATTTGCATCCCATGGTTGGTATCCGCACCGATGTTGGAGCCGTTGTTAAGAGGAGGGCGTGGCTACTCATGAGCGGTGATAGAAGGACTCTAGCCGAGGTCTTTGTAGCTAAGGCTAGGAGAAGGAAGCCGATAAACCTCATAATCATACCCGCCTTCAACCCCATACTCACAGGAATAACCGTAAACTCCCTCACCCCAAGGGATAAGCTCTGGCCCCTAATGCGTTCCAAGGCCTTCAATCTAAGTGAAGCTGAGGTAGTGATGCTGGATGGTGTGAGGCTGGGAAAGATATCCGAGTTGACCCTAAGCGATTAACGCCTCCTAATCCTCCTCACCAACTCCATAAAAGACCTAACCCTTTCATGGTCTATCCTATCGCCAAGTCTGCCTCCAACCCTGAAGTAAGTCCCTACTATGGCGCCATCTGCTAGAGGGAGAAGACGCTCAACATTATCGGTATTCAGTCCGCTTCCTATCAGGACGGGCGCCACACCCTTAACAGCCCTCAAATCATCCGCACTAGGAGGCTCACCGGTCCTCGGCCCAGTTACTATTATTGCGTCAGCCATTCCCCTCTCAACAAGATCTAGAGCAGATTCACGTATATCTCTAGGTAGTAGGGGTGCCGCATGCTTAACATGGACATCTGCGAAGACCTTAATGTGCTCAGCTCCCATGAGCCTCCTAACCCTCATCAACTCTGCCGCAGCACCCTCAATAATCCCCTGATCAGTGACATACGCTTCTGTCAGAACGTTCACCCTGATAAATTGGCCCCCGAATGCGTATGCAAGAGCCATAGACTCTCTGGCGCAATTTCGCAGGACATTAACACCAATAGGTATGTTCACCTTACTTCTAACCTCACATAAAATCCTTCCTATACATGCAACCGTCTCCGCTGGCGCCCTGTCTTTATAATAAGGCACGTCACCCAAGTTCTCTAATATGAGTCCATCTACACCTAGCTTTGATAATTCTAAGGCCTCATTTACAACCTTCTCCACAACCTCCTCGAAGTCTCCTGAGAATCTAGGGGATCCTGGAAGAGGCGGAATAACTACGGTAGATATTATGGGCATGGGCTCATGGAAAATATCCTCAAGCACATGTCACTAAAATACGAGACAATATTAAGCCTTGACTATGCAAATCGAATCTGATATTAAAACATGATTGCACAAGAAGTAGGAAGTACGACCATTATTTGTCAATGCTTAAATATTAACAGGGTTTTTAGTCATGAAAAAAGAGAGGTGAATAATTATGAGGGCAAGTGCAGTTATAGCGGTTGTATTAGCTCTGATACTCGGCGCTGTTGGGGGATATTTTGCGGGAGCTGGGGCTGCTCCAACAACCACAGTAACCCAGATATCCACTATGACGCAGGTCAGCACGGTTACAGAAACTGTCGGCGCAGAAGGTGTGGTTACCGAAACTGTTACTAAGACTGTTCTTCAAACACAGACCGCTACTGTGACTGTAACACAGGTTGTTACAGCGGCTCCTGAGAAGCCTGTCGTTAAACTGGGAATCCTTCTACCATTAACAGGGGGTGCCGCTGAAAGTGGGCACGAGGACCTAAGAGGTATACAGCTCCTTGCAAAGCATGTGAACGAGGGAAGATTCCCGAACCTGAGGTTCAAGCTCGAGTTAGTGATAGCTGACACGCAGAGCAAGCCAGAGGTAGGGTCGGTCGAGGTTAGGAACCTTGACGGTCAAGGTGTCGTAGGAATAATTGGCGCATACCAGAGCGCAGTTACTTACCCATCTGCTAATGTCGCTAACGAGCTCAAAATACCCTTCATAGTCACGGAAGCTATAGCCGATAAGATTACTGAACAGGGATGGGAATACGTGTTCAGGACGAATCCTAAGGCTTCCTGGTATGCTAGAGACGTGGTGAAGATGATAGTGGACTTTAATAAGAATTTCGGCACAAACTTCAAGACTATTGCCCTAATTTACGAGAATACGGACTTCGGTGTCTCCACAACAGAGGGGATAAAGGCATGGTTGCAGGAGCTAATGCCAGAAGCCGAGATAGTTCATGAAGAGTCGTATCCATTCGAGACCATAACCAGCATGGATGAAATGGTCGCCACCCTGAAGGCACTTAACCCAGATATAGTTATCCATACAGGATACCTTAGAGATACTGTACTCTTCGTCCAAACCCTCAAAAAGCTAGATTGGTATCCAAAGGCATACATAGGCGCTGGAGCCGGAGGACAGGCTAGGATAGAATTTATCCAGCAGCTTGGAGCGGATTCCGAGTTTGTGTTCGCCCAGACAGAGTGGCAGCCGGACCTCCTAGGAGCACCTGGAATCTCAAAGTGGAGATGGGTTGCTGAGGATTATGAGAAAGAATTCGGAAGACCCATGACAGGGAGCAGCGCCATGAACTATGCAGGAGCTTATGCCGTTGCCCTCGCTATACAGGCTGCGCTAGACGCAGGAGCAGATCCAAATGATGTAAAGGGCTTCAGGGAGGCGTTGAAGGATGCCCTCTCAAAAACTGTGATAGATGACGTGCCTCTCGTTCCATGGGAGAAGATAGATCTGACAGCTCCAGATCACCAGAACCCATACGCTGTGATTCCGATAGCCCAGATAAGAGGCGGCGAGTTCAAGATAGTATGGCCTCTGGGCTTCGCGACTATAGATCCTTCATGGCCATCGCCAGCATGGGGCGAGAGGTAAGGCTAAGACCCTCAATTTTTATTTATTTCCAGATAAAGAGGAGATAGGCCATGTCAGTTATCCTAGCCTACGCCCAGATAATCTTCTCCTACATTATCCTTGGTGGGATATATGGGCTTGTGTCGGTTGGATTAGGGCTGATATGGGGTGTAATGAACGCAATTAACTTCGCCCATGGAGACTTTCTTATGATCTCCATGTTCGTAGTCTTTTGGTCAGTAACTCTCCTAGGAATTGATCCCTTTCTCTCACTCCCAATAGTCATATCAATTATGCTCTTGATAGGGGTCATTGTTCATAGAGTGGCGGTG
>CAZHEC010000165.1:0-3124 GCA_964531465.1 uncultured Nitrososphaeria archaeon
ATCTCCACGGTCTCTATGTCTGCGAATCCCTGCTTCTTCAGTGCCTCAACGGTCTCGATGACCTGCTCTATTGTGGGGCTTATGGAGACCAGTATGCCTCCATCCCTGAGGGCTTCCCAGGATGTCTCTGCGGCGAGCCATGGCTCCGGTATGTCGAGTATGACTGCGTCGACATCCCTCTCATCTATGTTCTTGGTTAGGTCTCCGTGCTTAAGCTCAACATATTCTAGTAGACCTACCCTTCTGAGCTGTTCGGCTGCATTCTCCAAGTATTTCTCCTCTATGTCGTAGCTGTAGACCCGTCCTGTGGGTGCGACGTAGTATGCGAGGATTGATGTGAGGGCCGCTGCACCTGTTCCTCCCTCCACGACCCTGCTCCCACTCCTTACCCCGCTCATCAAGACTATGTATCCTAGATCTTTAGGGTAGACTATCTGTGTTACTCGTGGGTAGCCGTGTAGGATCTTGTCTAGGAGTGTTGGCTTGCATGCGACCCATGTGGAGCCTGTGTTGGTTTTGAGTCTGTGGCCGTATCGTTTCCCGATTAGTTCTCCTAGCTCTACGTATCCCTCGCTGCTGTGGAACTGCCGTCCATTCCTGACCCTGACCAGATACTTCTTACCCTTCTGGGTTATGAAGAGGACTTCACATCCCTCCTCGATGACCTCCATCACACCTTGAGGAGAGGCGTCCTATTATTAGCTGTTATATCTAGGGATATGCTTGGATGGTTTAGGCATGGTTAGGGTTGGTAGGAGGAGCTGGCTTGTGGGATACCTCCTCATACCTTTGGCGGCTCTTCTAGGGCTAACGCTATCGGGGCTCAGGATTAAAGAGGTGGGGCGTGGAGGGGTTAATGTGAGGGTTCTGGGTAGGGTTAGGCTTCCGAGACCTAGGCTCAGGGGCGTTATGACCGTGGAGGAGGCCCTCGCCAAGAGGAGAAGTAGAAGGGAATACCTCCAGAAGCCGTTGACAATAAGGCAGGTCTCCCAGATACTCTGGTCAGCGCAGGGAATAACAGAGCCGACATGGGGCTTCAGGACAGCTCCCTCGGCAGGAGCAACCTACCCACTCGAGGTCTATCTGGTGGTTAAGGAGGGCGGGGTTGAGGGCTTGGAGCCAGGTATCTACCATTACTCTCCTCATAGGCATGAGCTTGAGCTGATTAGGAGGGGAGACTATACGCTGGAGCTTATGGCGGCGTGCCTTGACCAGAGCTGGGTAGGTGAGGCAGCCGTAAACCTGGTCATCACCGCCATCTATGAGAGGACTACTAAATGGTATGGCGAAAGAGGATACAGGTATGTGTATATGGAGGTTGGGCATGTGGGCGAGAATGTCTACCTCCAGTGCGAGGCCCTGGGACTTGGATGCGTGGTTATAGGGGCGTTCTACGATGGGGAGGTTAAGGAGATTCTGGGAGTCGAGGAGGAGCCCATGTATGTCATCCCAATCGGCTATCCGAGATAATCTTAGGGGCTATGTCTGGCGCCTCGCCCTAGTCCTGGCACCCATAATCCTAATCTCTGTTAACTCGGAGAAGTTCATCCACAGCATCGCATCACCATACATACTTGCGTCATGGGAGGCCTTGAGGGGCGGAAGCATACTAGGGTTCAGGTATGCATATGTTGGGGGGCTTCTCCTCACGTGTTCCCAGCTCTACCTCCTCGTGAAGTATGGCGTGGTTAGGATGGGTGAGAAAGCCGTCCTCTCAAGATGGCTGTGGCTACACTGTTCACTCGCATCGGCTGGCGGTCTCCTCCTCATACTCCATGCAGGCATACCCTTCAGCTTCCAATACTTCGACCCCATAAGCAGGCTCATGGTATGGGCGGGGTTGCCCACCCTAACCGCGGTCAGAGGACCCCTTACATGGCTTCTCATACTAACCGGGATAACAGGGTTCATGCTCAGGCACATGGGGATGAGGCCTGGCTCAAGGAGGATTACATGGATGCTCCACGTAGGTCTCGCTGCATCAACCTACATAACAGGCCTCATACACATCTACATCTCAACGTTCATGCCTTCAGCTAGATAAACGATTAATAACTCCCCAGGGACAGCTTATCCATGGTGGCGGTGAGGAGTCAGAGTTATGCCGACCATCAGGGATGAAGTGAAGGCATTTGTCTGAGCCACCTCCTCCTTACTAGTGTTATGAGGGTAGGACGCATAACGAGGCGGGAGTTCATAGGTTATTTAGCGAGGTCTGGAGACCCCCTGGCCTCAAACCCGCTCCGATACCTGGAATGGAGGCGTGGGATGAGTATTCTAAGGATTTTCTGGTGCGGTGAGGAGCGGGTGATGGGATATCTCGGGGTCTCCGAGGGTGAGAGGCTTAAGGGTGTCTGCCGCATCATGGCTATGAGAACACAGTTTTATGAGAGGTCTATGTGGAGGAGGGCTGAGTGGAGAGGTGAGATACAGGACGTATTCCTGGATGAGTGGGTGCCTGAGACCCTTAGGCAGCTTCTAGTGAAGGCCGAGGAGATTCTGAGCAGGAGGGGAATCAAGTCTTATGGGGTCTCGGAGTGGAAGCCTGAAGCATGGGAGACTCTCGAGGAGCTCGGATACGGGGTCTATGCACGCTCAGTCCTCCTCTCATGGAATACGGGTGAGCGTATTCCCTTCAAAAAGGTTGAGGGTTTAAGATTTACATGGGCCACACGAAGAGAATTAAGGCATCTAAGGAGAATTCAGAGGGAGAGTTGGGGATTCTTCATTCCACCCGACTTTAGGAGGCAGGCGGTCCTGTTGGCGTGGATTGATGGGGAACCCGTAGGCTCAGCATATCTAAACACTAGGACAGGGAACATAGATTATGGGATACATGTTAGGGGGAGCTTTCAGAGACGTGGAGTAGGCTCCTCGATTCTCTCCGAGGCTGCGGGATGGTTTAGGTTAAGGGGATTTGAGAGGATGACCGTGGTCAGGGTTCTCAGAAGCCTCTACAAGATTAACCCAAGCGACTCGGCAGCGCTCAGATTCTATTTCTCTTGCGGCGGGAGGCTTCTACGAGAGTATAGAGGGTTTAGGAAAAAGAGTAGGGCTGGAGGGAGACGGGTTCCAGGTCTCGGCGAGTATCTTTAGGCACCCAGGATGAAGAAGGCGATAACTA
>CAZHEC010000166.1:0-3123 GCA_964531465.1 uncultured Nitrososphaeria archaeon
AGCCTGGTCTTACCAGAGTTCTTATGGCCGAGGATTGCGATGACCTTCACATATAATCTATCTATTACCTATAATTTTAGCCCTTCTTTTCCCTGATTTTGAGGTGAATCACCCCTGGAGACACCTTCTGCTCAATTATCGACGCATTATACTCTGAGAGCAGGCCCTTAATAAACTCCAGAACACATTTTGTAGACTCTATCCTTCCGCCTACTCCTATAAGTCCTATCTCATAGACACAGTCTCCGAGATAGCGTGACTTTACATCTTTTATCGGGAGGTATTTTATGTAGCTTGAGGCCAGGTTTATGAGCTGTTCGAGGTCCTGTGCATGGAGTCTTATCAGGGTGGAGGTCTCCCTTCCCAGCTGGTTAAACATCTGGAAGAGCCAGGCCTGATGGTTCTCATAGAGCTTGGCTATTATTTCGTCCATGAACCTGGAGGGTAGGACAACCGCATCCGCCTCGCTTAGAATCTTGTAAACATTCCACAAATCATCTATATCCCTAGGCTCAGCGCCCTCCTTCATGAGCTTAATCATAACACCAAAAACCTCGTTAACAAAGGCGTAAAGAGTCATCTTCTTCTCACGAGCGAGGGCTGCTAGCTCCCTCGCAATCCCCTCCTCCACGGCTATAGAAGTTCTCGGCATTCGGGATACATATCTTCATGCACTTATATAAATCTGCATTCACCAATAATCGAACCTTACTAGAATGTTTGCAGCCCAATATATTAGATTTAATATCAGTTCTCATAACTCTTCACTGGTGTTTTGGATATGTCCTTCAGCCCATTGATCACATTCCACATAGCCTTGGGGGAGTTAACCGGGCTAGCGGCTCTATGGATAATTGTGGAAATGTTGGAAAAACCGAGTGTTAGTAGGCTTAATCGGGCTCTGGCCGCCTCACTGATTCTTGCGGTAGCTGCTTGGCTATCCTACTTGGTGGGAGGATACTACTATGTTACCTCTTATGGTCCTGTTAAGGCTGTGATAAAGGAGGGGCCGTGGAGCTGGGCGCATGGCATATTCATGGAGGTTAAGGAGCACATATTCCTAGTCGGGCCTTACATAGCGGTAGCCCTCTTATCCCTCGTTTATGCCTTTAGGCAAGAGATAGCTGAGATAAAAGAGCTAAGAAAAACTCTGATAATTTTGTTGGCCGCCTTATTTGTAGGAGTTGCAGTAATACTAGGTTTCGGTGTTATGGTTTCAACAGGTTATAGGGTTGCTCTTGCCACAGGAGGGATGTAAAAGATGAAGGCTGAAAAAATCCATTTAGAGGGCGGAAAAGCATTATCGGCCTCAATGATTTTAGCAACAATAATAATTACATTCATAAATGGTCCTCTAACGATAATTAAGGAGCTTTCGCCGCTGAAAGATTCCCTTATTGCGGCCTTCGGACACCATTGGGTTGGTCATGGAGTAATCCTGCTAATACTCTTTCTAGTTCTAACGGGTCTATTCTATCCATACTATAATGGTAGAGATATTGAGACAAGGAGTCTAACAAAGATGGCTATTGTTCTCATAATTGCGATAGCCTTCATGTTGATAGCTACTTTAGGTTTCTTCGTCTATGAATTTGCCGCCGAGTAGCATGATTCCCTGAGTCAATCCTATTTATTTATTATTTTATAGAGGGGGGACTACTCCCGGTATTCTTGGGAATGGTTGGACTTCTGCTACGTGTCTTGCGCCACATATGTATGCTATGAATCTCTCTATTCCTAGACCTGCTCCTGCTGATGGCTTTAGTTTTCTTTCCTTCGCAAGGCTTAGTATTAGGCCGTATTCCTCACGTCTCAGCCCATCCCTCTCTATCTTCCTCAGCATCTTCTCATACTCATACTCTCTCTCGGCTCCTGAGATTACCTCGCCGAACCCTTCCGGAAGAATAAGGTCAAAGTTCCTCCATTCCCCCGTCTCCTCGTCTTCATAATCATAGAACTCCCTAGGTATGTCAGTTACCCATACTGGGTCGGGGGATTCTTTCGAGAGTTTTTCCTCCCATTTCGAGCCGTATCTATCCTCGAGTTCCCTCCTCTTATACACCTTGAACGGAGTCTCCGGGATCCTAATGTGTCTGCCTAGGGCTTCGAGCTCAGGCTTGAGCTTGGCTTTGGCCTCCTTAAGGGATTCCACTATGAGGTCTTCATAAATCCTGAATATGTCCTCCATTCTTCCATATGCTATCTCGACCTCCAGCTGGGTGAACTCGTAGAGATGCTTACCCGTGGCCCCACGCTCCCTCCTCTCAATCCTGATATTCGGTGATAGTATGAAGAATTTCTCTGGCCCTAGGGATGCAAGAACCCTCTTATGTATAATCATGCTCTGCATGGTCTTGACCTTCTCGCCGTATATCTCCAACTCGATGCGTTTCTCGATGCTTGCCCCCGGGTCTGGCCAAAGTGGGTCGGTTACCCTGGATAGTATTATGGGGAGTATCCAGTAGAAGCCCTTCTCCAGTAGGCGTCTCGTCATAACCCTCAGGACTTCGGTTCCAACCCTATACATCGCCATCCTACGCCTACTTCCCATAGAGTCTATGGAGAGCAGCTCCTCCAACCCGGCTACGCTCTGACTCCTCACCCTAGACCACCATCCTCCAACAAACACCGCTATTATTTGTCTTTTTTACGGATAAAACGTCAAAATGACGACTAATTGATGGAATATTGACGCAAAGCTCGTCAAACTGACTGGATTAACGGCAGGCTGAGGAGGAAGGTATTATCATGGAATTCTTCTTAGAGGTGTTTTCGCCTAAGGTTTTTAAGCCTGGTTCTTTGGAGCCGCTTAGAGTCTATGGCTTCTCATAGACTGCCGATGATTGTGGCTGGGACGAGGCCTGAGGTTATAAAGCTAGCCCCTATCCTTAAGGAGGTTGAGGAGTTCGTCTTTGTATGGAGTGGGCAGCATAGAGACTATGAGATGGGTTTAGCTTTTTTAGAGGAGCTAGGTATCCGTAAGCCCGACTACTTCATATCGGCTGCAAATACCTCCCATTCAAGGCAGACATCGGATATAATGCTGGGCGTTGAGCAGATTATCCGGAGGGTGAAGCCCTCCCTTGTAGCAGCCCTAGGAGACACCAACACAGTATTAGCCAC
>CAZHEC010000167.1:0-338 GCA_964531465.1 uncultured Nitrososphaeria archaeon
CCGGTCATCTTGGGGAACCAGTAGTATAGACCTGCGAATAGGGCGAATATCACGGTTCCAGCCATTACGTAGTGGAAGTGGGCGACTACCCAGTAGGTCCCTCTCAGGGCATAGTTCAGGGCTATGGAGGCATTGTAGACTCCCGAGAATCCCCCTATTATGAATAATACTATGGAGCCTAGGGCGAAGAGCATAGGTGTCCTGAACCTTACGGCTCCGCCCACCATCGTGGCTATCAAGTAGACCGCAACTATCTCGAAGGGTAGCGAGATAGCTATCGTGGTTGCGCTGAATATCTTCTTGATTATCGGACTCACGGTTGTGTTGAACATGTGGTG
>CAZHEC010000167.1:348-3117 GCA_964531465.1 uncultured Nitrososphaeria archaeon
GGTGGACCCAGACCAGGAAGCTGATTAGGGTGGCTGCCGAGAGGGCGCCGAGTATGAACTTCCTCCCATATAGTGGCCTCCTAGAGAAGACGGGGACTATCTCGAAGAGGATTCCAAGCGCCGGCGTCAGGACTATGTAGACCTCTGGGTGGCCGAAGAACCAGAAGAGGTGCTCCCAGAGCAGGTCTCCACCCTCAACCGAGGTGTAGAACATGGTTCCCAAGACCCTGTCGGCCCCGAGAAGGATTATTCCCACGGCCAGGGGCGGGAAGGCAAAGAGCATCATGATGACGGTTAGAAGGATGCTCCAGGTAAACATGGGCAGGTTTCTCCAAGTTATCCCAGGCGCACGCATCCTAACTATAGTAACTATGAAGTTTATGGTCCCGATCGTTATTGAGGCTATTAGCATGAGAAGGGCTAGGCCGCCCAGGGTCATACCAGGCTGCGGCGTATACTTTGCAGTGTTGAGGGGTGCGTAGACCGTCCATCCTACGTCGGGTGCACCGCCAGGCAGGAAGAATGATGTTATGGCCAGGATTCCGCTAAATAGGTAGAGCCAGTAGCTCATGGCGTTGAGTCTTGGGAAGGCTAGGTCCCTTGCGCCAATCTGGATTGGGACAAAGTAGTTTGCGAAGGCGAAGGCCATGGGTGAGACAACCCAGAGGACCATTATCAGACCATGCATCGTTACCGCCTGGTTGAACTTGGATGCCTCTAGGAAGCCCATCTCCGGGGCGGCTAACTGTATTCTGAAGAGGAGGGCTAGTATTCCCCCGGCTATGAGGAAGTATATTGAGGTAACTAGGTAGAGTATTCCTATGTCCTTGTGGTTGGTTGTGGTGAGCCATCTTTTGAGGGAGAAGCCTTCATCCATCCCTTTACCCACCTCCCGACATGGATTGGAGCCATGACTCGAACTCGGCCTCACTTACAACCTTCATCTTGGCGGCCATAAGGGCGTGGCCCACCCCGCATAGCTCATAGCACCTAATCCAGTATTCGCCCTGCTTCATGGGCTGGAGCCAGATCTCATTATCGTATCCGGGTATGGCGTCCACACCTATCTTGAAGTCAGGTATCCCGAGCTTATGCTTAACATCTATGCTTGTTACCTTGAAGATTATCACCTTGTTTGCAGGGACGACGAGTTCTCCGACCGTTTCAACCCCATTCGGGTATCTGAATCTCCAGTTCCACTGGAATCCCACAACCTTTATAATTAGGGCGTCTTCGCTCTCCGGAGCCTTTATGGGCGGGTTGAGTAGGAAGTCGAATGCCCCGAAGGTCCCTATTACGAGTGTGGAGATTATCGTTAGGGTCGTCATGGAGAGGGCGAAGAGGAGCAGGGGTTTGCCCCTATCCTTGGGGAAAGTCCCAGGCTGCGGCGTATCACTAGGCTCGGATACACCATCCCTATAACGGTAACGTATTATAGTAAATATTAGGAAGCCGAAGACTACCGCACCCACTATAAACGCAATGGTTGTGAAGAGGCTGAATAAACTCGTCCACTGGGTTGTCCAGGGTGAGAGTTCCGAGGCCATACCCATCCCCACGGGCTCGGAAGCCCATCCTCTGGTTCACTGAGTGTTTTTATAAGTATTGCGATTTTTCCAATATTCGCAAATCGCACAATTTTCTCGGTTGAAGACTTAATAAGGATTTACCCGCCAACGTTCAAGTGGGATGAGTAGGAGCAAGATCGTAGAAGAGCTTATTGCATCTCTCAGGGACGAGGTCTCAGGTGAGAGTTTAGAGGATGTGAGGATCGGGCTCTTCTACACAGGCGTTAAACTTAGCTCTGGCGCTAGCGGAGTCGCCTTTACCCCTAGGGATGTCTCGGCCAAGGCCATCTGCTGCCCTGAGATGGCTGGTAAGGCCCCCTTCTCCGGTAGCTTGAGGGATTACTCGGTGGCTGAGGCCGCGGAGCTTGCACAGAGTGGGAACCCGCTTCTGAGGGCGGTCGGTATAGCCGTCATAAACGCCTTATCCTCTAAGCTAATCTTCGTCGGTGGAGGGGCTGAGGTATCATATGAGGAAGATGCGTTGGATGCCGTTGAGGTAAGGGAGGCGGACAAGGTAGTTATGATAGGTGCGTTCAAGCCCTACATCAAGAAGCTGGGGAACCATGTTGCGGAGCTCTATGTCTATGAGAAGAACCCGCTTCTCAGGGAGGAGGCAGGGCTAATGGAAGAACCGTCAAGGAATATGGATGAGGCTCTGCGGGAGGCAGACCTAGTGATAATAACTGGCTCGGCCTTCGTGGTCTCCAACATAGATGAGATACTTAGAGAGATCTCCAATGCTAGGGATGTTGTGCTTGTAGGTCCCACAGCTAGCATGAATCCCGAGCCACTCTTCAGACATGGCGTAACAGTCGTAGGGGGTGTAAGGATTACCGACCCTGACGTAATGCTTAGGGTGGTTAGTGAGGCCGGGGGAACGAGAGCTCTCCTCAAGAGTTGTGCGAGAAAGTATGTGGTTAAGGCTGGTAGGGCTAAGGTCCGGGGCGTCGTAGGCTAGCCCTGGGAGAAGGTCTCCAAAGTCTTCCTCACATCCCCCACGGGGGTAATAATCGCCAAGTCAACCCCGGTTGAGAGGTATTCCTCCAGTCTCTCCTCCGCGTCTTCAGGCTGGCCCGAGGCTGTCAATGCCTCTATCATGGAGTTGCTGACAAGCTGGGATGCACGTGTAAGGTCCGTCATCCGCCAGGCTTTCCTTATCTCTCCGAGGTTCTCCGTCGCGGCACCATATTCCCTGCGGCTT
>CAZHEC010000168.1:0-3114 GCA_964531465.1 uncultured Nitrososphaeria archaeon
ATACAAGATAGGTCTCGAATTAAAGGAAACAGGATACTATATAGCGCCTCCGACGAAGTGGGATGAGGAGACGGGTCAGGGTAAGCCATACAACCAATACACTTATGGAGCCGAGGTTGCCGAGGTTGAGGTGGACGTGGAGACGGGGCTGGTCAAGGTTGTCAGGATAACATGCGCCTTCGATGTAGGTAGAATAGTGAACCCTATAGGGCTTAAGGACGTGGTCCATGGAGGAACCATAATGGGCATGGGCCAGGCAATAATGGAGCGCTTCCTCCACGAAGACGGCATAGTCCTAACCGATAACTTCTCCACATACTGGATACCCACGGCAATAGACGCACCAGAGATAGTATATCACCTAGTCGAGAGCCCTGGGCCTGCGGGAGCCTATGGGGCAAAAGCGATGGGTGAGATACCGGTTGTCCCGCCGCCTGCAGCCATATCCAACGCCGTGGCCCACGCACTCGGAGTCCCCGTCAAGCATATACCCTTAACTCCTGACAGGGTCTTGGAGTTGGTTAAGAGGGCTGGTGGACCTTGACGAACATCTACGCCGAGGCAAGGTTCCTTATACCCATGGATGGGCGGCGGGTCATCAGGGATGGAGCTGTCTACTCGGAGGATGGTAGGATAGTTGCCGTGGGTAAGCGGGAGGAGGTGAAGGCGCAGGCGGCAAGCCCAGAGCATGTAATAAGGCTTGAGAGGGGCATAATACTTCCAGGGCTAATTAACACCCATGTCCACCTTGCCCAAGCCCTAATCCGGGGAGTGGTCCCAGACAACATAGAGCTAATCGAGTGGCTGAGGGATTGGGTCTGGCCCCTCCAAGGCGTCTACGACGAGGAGGATGGAAGAGCTAGCGCGGAGCTCTGCATAGCCGAGATGCTCCGAACAGGAACCACAACCTTCCTCGAGGTCCATGTCCATAAGAGATATGGGTTCGATGGGATAGCTGAGGCCGTGAAGAACTCGGGAATACGTGGATTCCTCTCGAAATCCGTCATGGACCAGCCTGGCTATGCAACCCAACAGGGAATAATGCACCCAGGGATGATAGAAGGCCCCGAATCGCTCCAACACTTCAAGGAGTATTATAGGAGGTGGGATGGTGAGGCTGAGGGGAGGATAAGGGTCTGGATAGGTCTAAGGACCCCGGGGGCATGCAGCGACGAGCTCTTCCTCGAGAGCGCTAGACTCGCCAATGAGCTTGACACAGGTATAACAATGCATCTAGCAGAGGTGAGAGCCGACATAGACTACTTCAAATCACGTGGAACCACACCCACGGGATTCCTAGAGAGATTCAACCTACTTGGACGTAAAAGGGTCTACATACACTGTGTCTGGCTTAGTAGGGAGGATATGAGGAGGATGGCGGCCGCAGGCTCATCCGTGGCCCACTGCCCCTCAAGCAACCTCAAACTAGGCTCAGGCCTGGCACCGGTGGCCGAGATGAGGGAGGAGGGAGTGAACGTAGCCTTAGGGACCGACGGAGGCCCAAGCAACGATACCTACGACATGATAAGGGAGATGAAGCTTGCATCCATACTCCAGAAAGGTAGAACCCTTAACCCTAAGTCGATGGGCGCGTGGGACGTGTTAGAGATGGCTACCGTGGAGGGTGCCAAGGCCCTGGGGATTGACAAGGAGGTAGGAATGATCAAGCCGGGGATGAAGGCTGACTTCATAACAATCTCACTTGACAGAGTAGGGTTGCACCCAATCTCCGACCCGGTCTCCCTTCTTGTATATGCGGCCAGCGGCCTAGACGTAAGGGACGTAGTGATAGATGGGAGGATTATCGTGAAAGACGCTGTCCTTCAGACCCTAAATGAGGAGGAAGTAATGAGAAAGGCTAGGGAGAGGCTGGAGAAGGTTCTCGAGAAGGATGGAAGACTTGAGGAGGTTAAATCTAGGTGGCAAAGATAGCACTCATAATACTTGCAGCAGGCAAATCAACCAGGTTCCCTGGAAACAAATTACTGAAAAGAGTTAATGGAGAAACCCTTATAGAGAAGGTTGTCTCACGTGGACTGGAGTCAAAGGCCGACGCTGTATTCGTAGTTCTTGGTCATGAGTCAGCCGAAATAGAAAAAGTCCTCGGAAAACTAAGAACCCCCAAACTCTACATAGTCTATAATCCGGAGTATGAGAAGGGTCTAAGCTACTCTGTTAAGACGGGAATCAGGGCTGCAGCAGAATGGGGGGCAGAGGCATTCATGATACTTCCAGCTGACGTGGCCTTCATAGAAGCCAGGGACATAAACCTCGTAGTCGAGAAATATCTGGAAACAGGTTCAAGTATAGTGGTGGCAACCCACAGGGGACGGCACGGCCACCCCATACTATTCTCGAGAAGACTTCTAGGCGAGCTTCTCGAGATACGTGAAGAAACCTATGGCTTGAAATCTGTGGTCTCCTCTCATAGAAACGAGGTTGTGGAGGTTGAGGGAAGCGAGTTCACCGTGAGGGACATAGACACGGAGCAGGACCTAATGGAGGTTCTAGAGATGGCTAAAGAATTGAAAGATGCCTGAGTTCCCCGCCCTTCAGGATATTAATTAGTTCTGCCACAACTGCCACGGCTATTTCCCCAGGTGTATCCGCGCCTATATCCAGACCTATTGGCATGAAGACCCTGCCCTTCAAATCCTCCTCACTATAACCCATCTCCTTCAGCCTACGGAGAAACTCGGAGCTTTTTCTCCTACTGCCCAGCACCCCTATGTATCGGGCCTCGGTTCCGAGAGCCTCCACCAACGCCTCAAAATCCTCCTCGACCACGCCATACACTATCAAGACGAAGTCATCCCTCCCTGGCTTAAGCCTCCTAACACCCTCCCTAACTCTGGCAACCAGAACCTCCTCAGCCATGGGGAACCTCTCCTTAGTAGCTAGATGGGAGCTGGGGTCGGCAACGCTGACACGGAACCCCGCCTCGCTAGCCACCCTAGCTATGGCCTCGGATAAATGACCCGCACCAAGAAGTATTAGCCTCGGAGCAGGCTTCAACACGTCCACGAAGACCTCCACCTCGCCTCCACAGATCAACCCGGTCTTTAAAGCGTCTCCCCCATCATCATCCCTAAAGACGTATCTCCTAAGCACAGG
>CAZHEC010000169.1:0-3107 GCA_964531465.1 uncultured Nitrososphaeria archaeon
GGATGCATGGCTAATGCCGAGGCCAGGGCTAAGCGATACTTCATACCCACGCTGAGGCTCTCTATCCTCCACCACACCCTATCGCTCAGACCAACCAACCCAACCGCCGAGAATGCACGTATCCACACTTCCTTAGGTGGGAGTCCGAGGTTCTCTGGGCCGAATGCGGCCTCGTCTATGACCCTGCTGGTAACTAGGTAGCCCTCAACCTCGTCTGGGACATATGCGGGCTGGGTCTCCAGGCTTATCTCTCCTTCATGGGGTATGAGATTGCTTACTGCGAGGAGGATGCTCGTCTTTCCTGAACCGCTTCCGCCTGCGATGACCGCTAGCTCACCCTCACGGAGCTCCAGCTCTATCTCCGGACTCCGCCAACTATCCCTCTTAGCCCTGAACCTCCTTAGCCTGAGCAACGGGCCAGCCACGTAGACCCCCTGCTTCCACAACCCTATCAACCACAGCCTTTACCAGCAGGCCGCCTAGGAGGATGCCGCTAATAAGCATGGAGGCAACTATGGCTAGGTGGAGTTCAGGCGGGTATCCGGGGTCCCTGCACGCAGGATAGAAGGGTGAGACCAGGCAGTCGAAGGGGTAGGAGGCGATTACTGGCAGGGCTCCGGCGAGGGCCATGGTCCCCCACCCCCATCTCCGGTATCTGCCGAGGGCGAAGGCGAGCTCGCTCATTATCCCTTGGGCTGGGCCATAGTAGTAGAGCAGTATGCTGTAAGGGCTTACGAGGAGTAGCTCAACTATGGCAGCAACCGTCTCGCCTATGAAGGCTGCACCCCTCCTCCTAAGCACATAGGCGGGGAGAGTCCCTCCAATATACCACATACCATAGATGAGGCCGACGCCCACATGGCCTCCGGCAAGGAATGCTAGGGGCGCGACCACGTGGCTCCAGGCTGCGAAGATTACTCCCGAGACCACCGAGAAGGCTGCTAGACCTGTTATAATCCTCACGTTGGTTGCGGCGGCCATCCCCTTTCCAGGGTTTGGGTCTTGATGTGTCAATATAACCTCTTCCATAAGGTGCTTATTGAAGAAGCCTTATAAGGTGGGGGCGGTGGGTGGAGCGACGGGGGCTAGAGTTGGCTAGGATGCATGCTAGGAAGAGGGGGAAGTCCGGGTCTAAGAGGCCTATAAGCAAGGTTCCCCCCTCATGGCTCAAGCTGACGCCCGAGGAGGTCGAGGGGCTCGTCGTTAAGTATGCGAAGGAAGGCTACCCGCCCAGCATGATAGGGGTAATCCTCAGGGATAGGCACGGCGTCCCCCTGGTCAAGCAGGTTACGGGTAAGAGTATCAAGCAGATACTCAAAGAGAACGGCCTACTACCCCAGATACCCGAAGACCTAGCCAACCTAATAGAGAGGGCGAGGAGGATGAGGGCCCACCTAGAGAAGCATAGAAGCGACCGATACAACAGGCATCGCCTCCAGCTAGTCGAGGCCAAGATACACAGACTAGTCAAATACTACAAACGTATAGGAGAACTACCACCAGACTGGAAACCAACACTCGTATACGAATACAGATAAAATAAGGGTGGATAGTTAAGCTATCTCCGCCTCAACAGAGCCGCCACAGACACAGCCAAAGCTACTATAGACAAGACAAGCGATATAACCACCAACTCCATTCTAGCCGGCTCTCCAGGCGGCCCCGGAGGACCCTGCGGCCCAGGAGGTCCCTGTGGTCCTGGAGGCCCTGGGGGGCCTTCGGGACCTGGGGGTCCTTGTGGTCCTTGTTCTCCTGGTGGTCCTTGGGGGCCTTGCGGCCCTTGTGGTCCTTGTGGTCCTGGCTCTCCTCGTGGCCCTGGGGGTCCCTGTGGTCCTTGGACTGCTATTAGGATTCTTCCTTCCACCATAGGAGCTACCCTGCCGAACTCTTCAAGGTATTCGATTAGCGGATCAGCATAGAGCACTCCAGTATAGATTATGCTCTTAGCTTGGGTGAAGACTTCGTATCCGTCCCCGCCTGCTGCAAGGAAGTCGTTTGTCCCAACCCTGTAAATCTTGTCTGGCTGGAGTGGTTCACCGTTAACCCAGACTGCCAGGACCCTATTAAATGGCTCTTTGGTTGGGTCGAAGATGAACCTGATACCCGAGACCTGGAGGAAGCCTCCGAATGCCTCGGGGTACTTGCTTACGCTAAGCTCTAGGGCTTGGAGCACTTGCTCGCCTGTGAGTTCGAGGACTACGAGAGTGTTAGGGAAGGGTAGTAGCTCTAGGACGTCTCCCTTGGTTATTGGGCCTGGAAGGAAGACTCTGTGCCACCTTATTCCTCCACCATTCTGGAGAACCATATCGACGTCAAACCCCTCCTTCCTAAGCTTCCACAAGAAGGCATCCGCGACCAGGTTCCCCAGGTTTGATTCCATAGTTCTTATAGGTGTAGGTCTCCTGCCATCAAGTGGGACCAAAGTCTCGCCAACTACTACGGATAATAGTTCCTCAAGTTGTTGGAGATAGTCATCGACCACGGCCTGTATCTCCGGGTCCGGCTCAACATTCTCGGTCTGTATGGGTCTCCAGCTGAAATCAATTATTTCTCCCCCGGATACCATCAAATCAAGCCTTCCAACTATCTTTGCGTTATCGCCTGCGTGCACTATTATTGTATCATCTACTATCTCGGGTGCGTCCATGTATGTGTGGCTGTCTCCGCCAATTATGATGTCTATGCCTTGAACTTCCTGGGCCAGCACCCGGTCCTCATCTATGCCTAGGTGTGTGAGGGCTATGACCAGGTCGACCATCTCCACGTTGCGTAGGTGGTTAACCATGCTTCTAGAGACATCTATGGGGTCTAGGACGACCACGTCCTCAACGTGTTTGGGATGGGTTACCTGGGGGAGTTCCGTCTTAATTACTCCGAATACTCCTATCTTGACGCCGCTTAGCTCGAAGATTATGTAGTCATCGACGTATTCTGGTAGCTGTTCTATGTTCTCTTTAAGCCTTAGGTTGGCGGCAAGTATTGGGAATGCCATCTCCTTAACCCTCTGAATCAGTATCTCCTTTCCGAGGTCGTATTCATGGTACCCCAAGCCTATTGCATCAAATCCTATCCTGTTCATTTCGTCGACCATGGGTGTGCCGTTTAGG
>CAZHEC010000170.1:0-3077 GCA_964531465.1 uncultured Nitrososphaeria archaeon
AGTCTTACTCCTAGTCAATATGAGTTCGCCTCTCAGCCTCTCAAGCTCCTCTAGAAGCTCCTCGGTGCTCTTCTCTCTAAGCTCCCTGACCTCCCTCACCAACCTCGCCAGCCTCCTTTCCAGCAACCTTACTCACATCAATCCTAATCTCCTCGGGCATGGGTGCGTCAGAGGGATAAATCTTGACCTTGACCCCGTAGAGACCTGTCTTTAGTAGCACCGAGGCCTTACCCACCTTGACATACTTTAGGGCGAGTTCCCCGGATTTTGGCATTATCCCTGCGGAGAATTTCTCGGTTCTCGAGCGGGCCGAGGTCAGCTTCCCGCTAATCTCTATCTCGACACCCCGTGCACCCGCGTCCATAATCCTCCTTAGGGCCCAGAAGGCAACCCTCCTATGCCTCACACCCCTCTCAATCGCCTGGGCAATCCTAAAAGCCATGACGTATGGGTTTAGCTCCGGGACCTCTATCTCGGCGACCGTTACGTTGGGGTTCTCGACCCCGAACCGCTCCTCAAGGACCTGTGAGATCTCCTTGATGGTTCTTCCACGGGTCCCTATCACCCTTCCAGGTCTCATAGCGTAGATTGTTACCCTTGTTCCGATTGGTGTGAAGAATATGTCCACCCCCCCGAACCCTGCGTCCCTAAGCCTCTCTGCGAGATACTCCTCTATCTCGGCCTTCTTCTTCTTCGTCTCTAGTATGTTCCTTATCACGGTCATGTCCTCACCTCCCCGACAACCTCTATATGGACAAGCTGCTTATCATATGGTGTGGCTCTCCCGAAAGCCCTCTCAATGAACTTTCTAATCCTCCTAGCTTTATGCGTGGCTGCATGTATTATCACGACCTCGTCAGGGTCGAGTCCCTTGAACTCTGCATTGGCCTCGAGGCTCTCGAGTAGCTTGAGCATATGTCTCGCAACCTTTACTGGGTAGCCTCCAGGTCCACGGGTCTGGGCGTGATGCGCCCTCTTCTTGTTGTATCTCTTGTATGGAATCATCCTCTTCATTTCTATCACATCTTCCATCAGCTTTTTGGCCTCGGGAAGCTTAAGACCCACTATTGCACGGCAAACCTCCCTGGAGAACTTTGGAGAGACGTCAATCTCCCTAAGGCTTGCCTTGACGGTTCTAGCCGGGTCGAGCTCCTGCACCGAGTATCTCCAGGTCGGCATCCTCCTCTTGCTCCTTGAGCGGGTTTCCGGAGACCGCTATTTATCCTTTGAACTCTGCCACTACCAGGACATGGTCTCTCTCGTAGGGTTCCAGGTTGACTGTCTCCAAGATTCTGAAACCGCTGGTCTCCATAACCTCTACCTCTCTCCGATAAACGACCTCAGGCTCCTCCACGCTGTCTATGCTCCGGGCCTTCACCGTTATTAGGCCGTGGCCATTCCTCCTCAACATCAGGGATGCATTGTCCACCAGAATCCTGGCCTGCTCGGGTTGGGCTACATCACAGTAGATTACATCGACCTCGCCGACTATTCCTGCATAGGTTCCAGGCCGCCTCGCGTCGCCGTAGATCGCCACCACATTTGGTCTATGGTCTGCCACGTTTCTCTTGAACTGCATCATGACCCGTGGAGCGAAGTCCACGCCGTATAGCATGCCCTTCCTTCCTATGATATCTGAGACGTGGCTTGCAGTGGTTCCTGTGGCGACCCCTAGGTAGAGTATCCTGCTCCCAGGTCTTATGAATATCTCCTTGGCTCCCTTCAGTATGGCTGCCGCAAGCTTGCTCCGATATGGGACCCAGACCCTATACTCTTCTCCCTCAACCTTGACGAGCCTCTCACCATAAACTTGGATTCCGGGTGCAAGGCTACGGGTGGCGAGCAGCCGTTCACCGTTATCTTCAAGCCAGTATATGCCTTCGAACCTGTCATGGGGTCTGACCTTAACCAAGCTATTACACCTAAGTGCAGTGGGTTATATCGGCTTATTGAGTGTTTAGGCCCGTTTACGCTTCTTCTTTCTCTTCTTCTGCTTCTTTTGGACAGGTTTCCTAGGCTTCTGGGCATACTTCCTCCTTATCTCGGCAAGCCTCTCCTCCAAGGCCTTCCTAAGCTCGGCGCTCCTATCCTCTCTCGAGAAATAATCTATGCGGGCTGCTATTGCTATCTTTGCGGCTAGGAGCCTCGCTATCTTCCCTCGCTGCCACCTGGGTGAGCCATGGACGTATGGGTGCTGGAAGATTACTCCGTGTTTGGGGGCGCCTCTACCTGTCCTGAAGAACCTGAATAATGCCTTCTCGGCTCCTAGGACCTGTATGGTGCTTGCAGGGAGTTTGGCGAGTTTCTCTAGTCCGCCCGCCATGGAGATTAGTTTTGCTCCTAGGATTGGGCCTGCTATGGCTGAGAGGTTGGGGGCCTCCGCCTCCATCAACTCCCTTATGTAGCGTTCCTGCTCCCTCCTCATCTCGATTAACCTAAGCCCCTGCCTGGCCACCTGCTTGACCTGCTCCTCATCCACCTCGCTTATCTCAGCTCCCATGGATGATTGAGCCTTCTCGAGTATATCTCGAGCCTTTGCCTCGCTTCCAACTATTCTCCTAAGGGCTTCTAGCGTAAAGTTCTTCCTCGACCCTAGCTCTGCCACAATCCTCATGTATTCCTCGGGTTCATCCACAAGCTCGGATAACTCTGGAAAGTGGACCCCATACCATTCACGGCACCTGGTATAGAACATGTTTATCTGCTTATCCAAGTCTTCGAGGACGTGGACCGCGTGGACGAGCATCATGTCCCTTCGGGCTACGGCCTCCTTCAACTCATGGGTCAGCACCCTATCCATTATCTTCCTAATCTTCTCCCTATACTCCTCCTGCCCCATTATCTTTGACTCCACCAGCAGCTTCTCGAGGTCTAGGGGTCCCTCGGGTTCCTGGAAGACTAGTTGGGGGAATCTCTTGGAGAGCTGTGGGATGAGCTCGGGGGGTTCGACCATGAACGTCTTCACACCTTTGGCCTCCGCCTCTCTCACAACCTCCTCAACCTCCATAACCACGCTTCCCTCCATTATCTTAGAGAACTTCCCTGCTGCATCCTCCTCGGAGTCCCCGAACATCCTA
>CAZHEC010000171.1:0-3060 GCA_964531465.1 uncultured Nitrososphaeria archaeon
CAACTATCTCGTTTGCCCCGAATCTTGCCCTTAGGATCGCCGGGGGAATTATCCAGAGTAGTCCTCCCAGGGTCCCTAATAGAAGCATGACGGTTAGATGGAGTGGAGGGGGGAGGCCATGTATATAGATGGCTCCGGCTATTGCGAGGACTGCTCCTATGAGGAACTGGCCCTCTCCCCCCACATTCCAGAGACCCGCCTTTAACGCAAGCCCTATCCCAAGCCCTATGGTGTAAAGGGGTATAAACCTAACAAAAATCTCAGCTATATTGTATGGGTCGGATAAGGGTAAAAAAAGGAAGGATGTTAGAGCTGTCCAGACGTCTCCCCCAATAGCGGCTATTATCCCGAGGGCCGCCCCAATCCCTAAGGCGACTGCCAAGGCGTTGAAGCCCAGGACCCTAAGCAGTCTTGTGATGGCAGCCGCCTGCATGCTTAATCAGTCCTCTACGCCGCTAGTGGGGGTAGGAAGGAGACCTTCGCCGCCGTTGGGCTGCATTCTGGTAGCTCTGGGGACTCGAAGCAGACGTAGCTGCCTGTCTCCGGGTTTACGTCAAAGTATATCTTGATTGCTCCGAACATTATCTTATTCTGGATGTCCTCGGCTAGTTTCCTAACGTCCTCCGGGACTTTGGGGCCTATGCTAACCTTCACTATTCCAGACGCCATGGTGGCAGTGAGGAACCCATACTCCCATGTGCCGTAGATGTAGTCTCTGATGGCCGCAGAGTAGACTATCTCCCAGTCGAATGTTATGGAGCCCATCAAGACGTCTGCCAGGTCCGGCCTGAGCTTCGTGAGGTCTGCATAGACGCTTGAAGTCCAGAATCCCTTCTCCTTAGCCGCCTCCGTTACACCAACATCTATTCCGTCTCCACTTGAGAACACCACGTCTGCCCCAGCTGCGAAGTGACTCTCGGCGGCCTTCTTGGCGCCAGCTACATCGGCCCAGGAAAGCGCCATGTATGCTTCTAGGAACTCTACGTCAGGGTTTACGTAGAGTGCTCCGGCTTTGAATGCTTCGTGGCCCGCCCAGATTGACGGGACCCTACCTCCTCCGACCAGGCCTATCTTATTGGTCTGGGTTAGCTTGCCCGCTATGACTCCCAAGACGAATCCACCCTCCTCAAGGGTCATCCAGATGTTGTAGACATTGGGGGCGCATGGTTTAAAGCAGTCGATACAGACGAAGAGCGTGTCGGGGTAGTCTGGCGCAATCTTACACGCCATATCCATGTATTGGATTCCCTGAAGGATTATGATGTTGTATCCACGCTTGGCATAGTCGACCGCGAATGGCTCGGCGGCTGTTCCATCAAAGAGGTTGCGCTCAACGGCTAGCTCGAATCCATAGACCTCCTGGAGCTTGGTTATTGCCTCGTATGCAGCATAGTTCCATGAGAGGTCCTCCTCAGATATCGGAAGGATTATGAGGACCTTTAGCTGTGAGACCTGTGCACCTGCCCCAGGGGCTGTCAGAGTCTGTGTAACTGTCTGAGTTACAGTCTCGGTAACAGTAGCCTCTCCTCCAACCGTCTGCGTAACTGTTACAGTTTCTCCCCCGACTGTCTTTGTCTCGGTTACTGTAGAGACTACTGTAGCCGTGGTAGTGGTTATTCCAGCAGGTCTACTAAGCCCCCAGGCCGCAAGCCCGGCGAAAATCACCACAAGCACTATCAGAACTGCCGAAAGCTTTGTTACTCCATCAACCTTTCTAATAGTGCTCATACTCTCTTCCTCCTAACAATTGTTTTTGATGCTTAAATTGATTTAAAAGTTTTTCGACGATTAGTGGGTTTACTCCAATTTTTTCAAAATCTCATTAAAGGAATATAAAAATTTAGTATGTGTGTTATTTCTCTGTCATGAAGGCTACGATTCTTGCGAAGGCTGTCTCACCGTCTTGGAACTTGAATGGGAACGCACCTATGATTCCTCGCCTGTTTAGGACTTTCTTTATCTCTCCTCCTAGGTTCTCGGCGTGTAGTATCATGTGGGGGAAGAGCATTGTGTGCATGACTTGGTAATTTTCGGGCCAGGGTAGGAGCTCATCTATCTTCTTTCCCCATTTCTTCTCGGCTTCTTCCACGAGATCTGGGCGGGCCTTCCTAACCACGGTGTTTAGGGGGTGGTCCTGGGATATTGCGTCCACGCCAAGCCACTTGAACTTCATCTCCAGGCACCATTTGGCAAATCTTACATCAGGTCCAGGGTGCTTCACCATGTATCTTACCTCGTCGGGCTCCTCGCCGCACCAGGCATACCTATGGTATCCTGTATGGATGATTAAGATGTCTCCCTTCTTTATCTCGACTCCACCATCCTTGGCAGCCTTCTGGAGGAGTTCGGGGGTATAGATGTCATAGTCGCCCACGTAGGGGCTTATGTCCACGATTACTCCCTCACCTATCAGGTAGTCATGGAGGGGGAGGCTGGCTATATCTTTGCCACCCGTCATGAAGTGGAGCTGGCCGTCGAAGTGGGTTCCGAAGTGGAGGCTGGTCTCGATGAACTGGGCGTTCACCCCATGCTCCCCAAGCCTCTTAATCCAGTAGACCTTCATGGGCGGATACCACATGAAGGGCGGGGCCTTCCAGCTCGTCGGCTGAGATAGGTCATACACCTTGACATTACTCCAATCCACAATCTTACTCCAATCCGACCCCATAATACATCACGATAGATAGACTACCATATTTCTCATATAAGGTTTCCCACCAACGGTCTTGACATACTCCATAGATTTATCAATTGGTTTCCCACAAACATCTACATGAGGTTTGAAGGAAGCTTCAAGATTAACGTGGAGAGAAGCAAGGTATGGGACTTCATATCTGACCCAAGTAATGTGATACAGTGTGTTCCAGGCGTTCAGGATTTCTCGGTTCAGGAAGGAAAGAGAATAGCTGCAAAAGTTAAGGTCAAGATAGGGTTTATCTCGGGACTTTTCCAAGCCGCCAGTAAGGTATTGGAGGAAGACCCCCAGAACTATCATGCCAGGATGGAGTTGTCGGGTTCAGGGGCTGGAAGCGGGTTCAAGGCCTTGGGGGATCTGAAGCT
>CAZHEC010000172.1:0-2987 GCA_964531465.1 uncultured Nitrososphaeria archaeon
TGTTGGCTGCCCCGCCCCCCCTATTCAGGGCCACGACCGCGTCCCTAATCGGATACATGGAGATGGGGCATACCTGTGTGTTTCCATGACCCGACTCAACCACCACGCATGTAGGGGTCTTATGTGCTATGGCCACTGCAAACGGCTGGGGGATGATGGTCGCAGACCTCACGTATATCCTCTCCTCGTTAATCTCTCTGAGAATCTGGAAGAATCTCTCATACATGTATCTTGGGGCTATTATGGAGAAGCTTGCGACTGCATAGTATCCCTGGAACTCTTCGCCGGGTGCGAATGATTGGAGGGCGTATAGGGTCAGCTCCTTTACCACTCTCCAAGCCTTCTCGTCATCCTTCCCTATCAACCCGTTTCTCATGGGGTAGATTAGCCGTTCCGATAGTGATGAGCGTGCCTCAAGGTATAGTGGGACCTCCCTACCCACTATTACATCCCTCTTAACGTTCATTATCCTCGCCATTAGAGAGCTTCTATCTATGAAGAAGCCCCTATTCTCAACTATCTCTGGCTCCTCACCAAGGGTTATCGGCCCAAACTTGAAGTCGCTTGTCCCATAGTCCAGCCCGAAGACATGTTCACGCTTATATTCTTCGCTCATCTAATCCACCTCCAGACACCTATACGTCTCTCCCCTGAATACAGGAACCTGTGAATCTTGGATGGCTTATCGCCCCACCTCTTATCCCATCCAACCCTGTATGAGACAACTAGACGCCTGGGCTTGGGATAATACTCAACGACTACATCGATTCCCTCCATCTTCTTAACCGTCTTTCCGGCATGCTCTACCCCTAGCCTCCTAGCTAAGGCGAGGGCTTCTTCACCTCTGAAGCTGTAGTAAATGTCCAGATACCAGCATGGTGGTAGGAGGGCTTCGGCAACTCTGTCGAGGGCCTCGCCACTTCCAACAACCCTGACCCTCATGAGGACCTCATCGCCCTCCATACTTGAGCCTAGATACTCTATGAGCGAGTCCCCTAGCTCTGCACCCTTCTCCCAGGCCCTGAAGCCTGAGGCCGAAAGAGCCTCCACTATTCTCTCCCAGCCCCCGCCCTCACCAGGCGGAAACCTAGCCGCAATCCTAACGTATGCCGCTTCCAGCAACCCAGAACTAAGATTAGCCTACTCCCCCATATATCTTTGAGAGGGGGGTGAAAGTGGAACCTAGACCCATTACACGACCCTACAAAATATCTGCTCCTCACCTACCAAGCCTCCCCTCATAGGATTTCACCATCCTTCTTCACACCTCTATTGGAACTATTCCCCGTCAAAACATCCATTCTAGTATCCCTCAACTTCTCTCAACATTCCTCATTCGGACTAGTAGGATTCTTGATGGAAAGAGTTATGCGTTTCTATGTGGTTTTTACCTAGTATGGTCCGTGTTTGGAGGCGATCCGAGTGGATGGAGAGTCGGTTTGAGGGTGTTGAGATGCTCCCGCTGGCATGGGATGAGGGATGCCTCCTAGCATTATTCAGGTTCAAGCCTGGTGCAGAGGTCCCGGTCCACGACCACCCGGAGGCCCAATATGGGGTCGTCCTAGAGGGTGAGGGAGTCTTCACAGATGATGAGGGCGGAGAGACGAGGGTCGAGGAGGGAGACTCTTATGCGATAAAACCCTCGGAGAGACATGGCTTCAAGGCACTAACCAGAGTAGTGGTCCTCGACATATTCGTCCCAGCCAGAGAAGATTACAAGAAATTCATGAGAAAACCTGACAAAAACGAGTGAAAACAGTCATAAAAGACCTGGATACCTCCAGCCGAAGATTTAATCCTTAGGTATAGCAATATTTATTAAAGAATGCCGGGAGTGTTGGGCGGAGAACAGGTTAGAGTGGGGTAGACATGCCGCGTGTTAAGAAGATCTCGGAAGTGCTGGATATTCTTAAGCAGAAGGACCAGATTAGGAACATTGGGATAATTGCCCACGTAGACCATGGGAAGACAACTACCACCGATAGTCTGCTGGCTGCCGCAGGCCTGCTGTCGCCCACTCTCGCTGGACGGGCACTCGCACTCGACTACCTAGAGGAGGAGCAACAGAGGCAGATGACCATCAAGGCGGCTAACATCTCCCTCTACTATGAGATGGATGGAAAGCCCTACATCATCAACATGATAGACACGCCGGGACACGTAGACTTCAGCGGGAGGGTTACGAGGGCTCTCCGAGCCATAGATGGCGCCGTTGTTGTAGTCGATGCAGTGGAAGGTGTTATGACGCAGACAGAGACAGTTATCAGGCAGGCCGTTGGTGAACGTGTCAAACCCGTCCTCTACATCAATAAAATTGACAGACTCATAAAGGAGCTCCGCCTCACCCCTGAGAAAATACAGGAGACGCTCGGCCGGATAGTGTTGGATGTTAATAGGCTTATCGAGATGTATGCGGAGCCTGAGTATAGGGATAAGTGGAAGGTTAGTTTCCAGGATGGTAGTGTAGCGATTGGGAGCGCCAAGGATAGGTGGGGATTCACCCTGAGGCAGGCCCAGAAGAAGGGGATAAAGTTCAGCGACGTCATGAAGGCCTTCGCCAACAACGATATAGGCTGGCTGAGGGAGAACACCCCCCTACATGAAGCCATACTAGAGATGGTCATAAACCATCACCCCCCACCTCACGTAGCCCAGAGATACAGGATACCAAAGATATGGAAAGGCCCCCTGGACAGTGAGGTAGGCCAGGCGATGCTCAACTGCGATGAAAACGGCCCCACCGTCATGGCCGTAACGGATGTTAAGGTTGACCCGCAGGCTGGAGTGGTGGCGACGGGCCGGCTCTTCAGTGGAACCGTGAAGGAGGGAGACATAATAACTATAGTTGGAAGGAACATCAAGAAGAGGATACAGCAGGTAACTGTCTACATGGGGCCTAACAGGGAGATAGTAGGAGTCCTGCCAGCCGGCAACATACCAGCATTGCTTGGAATAGATGAGCCAAGGGCAGGGGACACGCTTGCAAC
>CAZHEC010000173.1:0-2953 GCA_964531465.1 uncultured Nitrososphaeria archaeon
AAAGGTGGAGGGTGTTGGGGTTTGCTGTCTCTCAGCGGCTTCGGCGATATCGTTGGACCTTCCAAGCTCTCCGCCTCCCCCGCCCAGGACTTTCTCCGGGAGATCGCCCACTTGGCGTGCTTGTAGCCCTTTAAGCCTTCGACCCCTTGATATTAGGGGCAGGCGGCCAGGGCTACTGGCTGACCTGGCCTTAGTCATTGGCGAAAGGTTTATTAATCCCCCTCCCAAACCCTCAAGGGCCGTGCCTGGCCCTTGGAGGCGTCTGGGGAGGGGTTCTCCCCTTTCGCCTCCTTTTGGCCAGGCGTGCCCTTGGAGGTCTGGGAGGGGGATTTTCTCTGCATAGGCTCTGAGCTGTTGTCCTAGGGCGGTTGCTAAGTAGTGTAGTGCATGGGCTACGAGTGCGGTCTTAGCTATGTTAAGTACTGCTACGTTGTCTCTGTCTTCTTGGAATCTACATCGCTTGCACCTGACCCTTCTACGGCTGTGGTCCTGCATCATGTTTAGGCACTTGGGGCATATGTGGCTTGTGTAATGGCAGGGTATCTTGTATAATTTTATATTGTTTTTGGCGGCTGCCGACTCTATTCTCCTGATCAGCTTTGCGAGGGGCCATGTGGAGTATCTTAGCGCTAAGTCCGGGTCCTTAGACTTTAGTTTTTGTTTTAGGGTGGGTGGGTCGAGGTCCTCTAGTATTAATCCATCGGCCTTTCTTGACAGCCTTATAACGGTTGATGCTGCCTCGGCTATCCATGCGCGTTCTCTTCTCTTAAGATATCTTAACCAGTTCGTTGCCGGCCTACCATATCTTCGCTGCGATTCCATGTTTACTCTTCTGACGAAGGAGATTATGTTTATCGGTCTTTTTACTCTGTGGACCTTTACTAATTTCACTCTAGTTTCAGTTACTTCTACTATTCCTATTGTTATATCTTTGACATTTATATCTACTGAGATTAGCCTTAGCTGCTTCTTTCTCAGGTACGTCGTTAAAAGCTCTGGCTTCCTTGCAAATTGGGCGGGGTTCATTACTGTACGCCCTTGATATCATTGAGTGATGAACGCGTTTTTATTACTAGCGATTATCTATTGCGAAGCCTTATTAGATTCCGGAGGATCTTAAGTATCCTATGATGTCTGCTAGGCATGGTCATGATGCCACCACTCCCTTTATAAGATTACTTAACTACGGTGTCGAGTTCTGCGAGTCACTAGAACTGACAAGTAGTATAATTCGGAGGATGTTTTTGTTAAGCATCGGCTTTCTTTTAGCTCCATTTACATTACTGGTTGCCGCAGTTCTACTCCCACTCCTACAAAACATTCATGACTTAGACATGATCTTTCTCGCAATAATAGGATCTGTCGGAGTCGTACTTTTCTTGTCATTGTTCCCGATATTCCTCGGCTTATACGCATATTATTATCTCCGAAACAAGGCTTATCTTAGGATATTTAAGATTGTAGCCGAAGAATTCCGTAAATCCCATTTCATTGTTAATATGGAGTCACCATTAAAGTTAGGTGACAGCTGGGAAGAAGATTTTATCCGACGTATTTCAGATGCATTAATAGACCTAAGAAACAAGATGGATATATATTTAGATAGACATCCTAATGCTTGGAAAAACTTCGTAAATATTAGTGTGGAGGGTTCTAGAAGAGATCGCTTCTTCAACATATACATAGCCCCCGAAGTTATCTACGAGGACTCAAAGGAGGCGAGAATGCTAAAGGAGGTGCTTTATCAAAAAGGAATAGTATTTGTTAGAAGAATTAAAGGAACGGTCGACGTTGATGATGTTTATGAGTTTATCGAGGCAGTAGAAGATGTAATTAAGGCCAAGTCTATTCCCCTAATCTATAAACCGAAGATACTTGCCGCAATACTGGTGGCAAATCAGTTTATGGAAGAAGCAATAGCAAATAAAGGCCCCATCATATTAATAAAAGAAGGAAAAACATATGAATACTCAATTATCAAATGATCTGATCTTTAAGAACTTCTCAAGTAAATCGCTCATCAATTTTGTGACCCCCGCTTCCATGAACTTGACAAACATATTCATACCCTTATCAGTTATAATGTATCTATTGCCTTGCTTAGCTACAAACCCTTGCTCAACCATATATTCCAAAATAGTCAGGGCTTTATGTTTATTTATGGCCATAGGTATACTTTCTCTCCAAATAGCCTCAAAGGTGAATGATTGGTCTTTATGTCCGCTGAGGAAATTCAATATGCTGAGCAGAATCTCAAAATGACCTAACGCAGGTCTACGTCTCCTAATCTTAGGCACTTAGTCACCATCTGCTAATCTATAATTTAATTATTATCCTTAAATCATTTGCAATTCATGTCAAGGCAACCTACCGCTATTGCTTAACGCGTTTAAGAAAAGAGATAACCCTATCTATCACAATTAAGAAGCCATTTTGGATATTTTATGACCTAGATTTGCTTCCTCCAAGGAGGGCCGTGAGAATCCGAAAACTAAGGTTCGTCGCCTACAACAAGACTCCCCGTAATCAGCAGGGCTCCCACACGAGTAAGGCTGAGCTGATAAGGGGCATGATCATAGAGGGGACTAAGCTCAGGGACATAGTTAGCTTCGACTTCATCCACCGCGATGTATATCGTTTAGCGTTGAAGATAGATCCTGCAAGAGGGCTTTAGAAAGCTTGCGAGGCAGATGGACTGGAGCTTCGAAGTAGAATACTACGACAAGGTGCCCTATGAGTAAGTGAGATTTGATGAATTATTTGTTAAGTCTCCTGAATCTTGTGGTGAGCTAAGTGTCTGAGTTGTCCTTCATGGATGCATTTGCGATATTATATTTCAGGAGGGATGAAGTGGATTTCGATAAGTTGAAGAGGATGGCTGATGGAAACGCGTATCCAAAACAGACACTGGAGCATGGATTGCCATAAAGTATGGTTGTATCTTGTTAAACAA
>CAZHEC010000174.1:0-2933 GCA_964531465.1 uncultured Nitrososphaeria archaeon
TGATAAAGGGCGTTGAGCACGCACATTACAAGGAGACTGATAGGGTTAGGGCTGTGGCGGAGGAGCTGAGAAAGCTCGGCATACAGGTTGAGGAGACGGGGGATGGACTACTAATCTATGGGAAGAGGGAGATTGAAGGAGGCATAATCCTCGACCCACATAGGGACCACAGGCTCTTCATGGCATTAACGGTAATCTCGCTCGCAACCAGGAAGGGATGCCTCGTCGAGGGAGAAGAGTGGGCCTCAGTCTCCTACCCCCAGTTCCTCGAACATCTAGAAATCCTGGGAGCCAGAATAGAATCATCTTTATAGCCCTTGGGGGAGGATGTTCCTGAACTTGAGGGGGAATATCCTAGGCGAACGTTTCGTAATGATGAGCTTCGGCGAGAGCCATGGTAGATGTGTAGGTGTGGTCGTGGATGGGTGTCCGGCCGGCCTTAGCCTGAATGAGGAGGATATACAGAGGGAGCTGGACCTTCGGAGACCTTCCAGAAGCCTTGTCTCGACACAGAGGAGGGAGGAGGATAAGGTAGAGATACTCTCAGGAGTCTTCAGGGGATACACCACGGGGGCCCCAATCTGCATGATTGTCTGGAACAAGGATGTAAGGAGCAGCGACTATGATGCAATAAAAGATACTCCACGTCCAAGCCACTCAGACTACTATGCGAGGATAAAGTATGGAGGCTTCAACGACTACCGCGGGGGTGGAAGGTTCTCGGGGAGGATGACCGCGGGATTCGTCATGGCCGGAGCTGTGGCGAAGAAGCTACTAAGGGAAACACTTGGAGTCAAAGTAATTGGATATAGCCTCGAGATAGGGGGGGTAAGAGCCGAGGGCTTCACACTTGAGGAGGCGGAGAAGAGCAGGTATTCCAATGAGGTCAGGGCTCCGACCCCTGAGGCTGCAGAGGCTATGCGGGAGGCGGTCCTGAAGGCTAGGAGTGAGGGCGACAGCGTTGGAGGCATAGTCGAGTGCGTGGCCACGGGGCTACCCATAGGGTTAGGTGAACCCGTCTTCGACGACCTAGACGCAGACCTAGCCAAAGCCTTGATGGCGATACCTGCTGCAC
The DNA here is from genome assembly GCA_964531465.1 of uncultured Nitrososphaeria archaeon. GTDB lineage: Archaea > Thermoproteota > Nitrososphaeria_A > Caldarchaeales > Wolframiiraptoraceae > Benthortus. The sequence goes on from CAZHEC010000174.1 coordinate 1,076, forward strand.
GTGGAGTAGAGTTTGGCGCAGGGTTCAAGGCAGCTAGGATGCGTGGCTCCGAGCATAACGACCCACTAGTAGTCAGGGATGGTAAGGTTGTCTCGGTCAAGAATGATGCCGGAGGAGTGGTGGGCGGACTCTCCACGGGGATGCCCTTGGTCGTCAGGGTGGCCTTCAAGCCCCCAAGCTCCATAGCCAAGAAACAGAGAACAGTAGATCTCAGAACCATGAAGGAGACCGAGATAATGGTTCCAGGACGCCATGACCCGACAGTCGTCCCAAGAGCGGTTCCAGTAGTCGAGGCCATGGTAGCCTTCATACTAGCAGACCATGCAATAAGGTCAGGCCATATACCCCCTGTCCTCAGGACATAACCAGCGTTTCACCTATAAAGTAATCGTTTTAAGGTTTTGTGAGTCGGTGGCGTGGGATGGCTGGAGACGGTCTACAGGAGCTTAGGGATGAGCTTGGGAGAATTACCTTGGAGATTCTCAGGCTTGCGGCTAGAAGGAGGGAGATCTCGGAGAAGATAGGCGAGTTGAAGGAGCGGATGGGTATGAGCCTCCTAGATAGAGCCGCTGAGGCAAGGCTTAGGGCACGTGTCTTAGAGGAGTGTAGAAGGCTGGGGCTAGGCGAGGAGCTGGGTATGAGGCTTCTGAACATACTCGTGGAAGACTCCCTGGAGGCTCAGAGGAAGGCTGGGGGAGACGAGTTCGCATACAGGAAAATCTTCGTGAAGGCTGCCGAGATGCTGAGGAGAGGGGAGAAAATAATTAGAATGGAGGTAGGTGAGCCGGACTTCGGAGCCCCCCCAAGCGTAATAGAGGCCATGTGCCAGGCCGCAAGACAAGGCTATGCAAAATACTCCTCGGGCCAAGGATTGGGCGAGCTGAGGGAGGCAATAGCCTCCAAGACTTCGGAGAAGCTCGGAGTAGACCTGAGGGGCGAGAACGTAGTAATAACGGTTGGAGGGGTAATGGCAACCTACCTCTCAATAGAGGCGTTGACGAGACCTGGAGACGAAGTGGTGGTCGTTGAGCCTGGATGGCCCCTATACAAGCCCCAGGCAAGACTTCATGGGAGGAGGGTGGTGGAGGCCGTGGCCCGAATGGAGGATGGCTGGAGCCCGATAGAGGCTCTGGAGAAGGTGGTCGGAGAAGCAACCCGCCTCATCGTAATCAATTATCCGAACAACCCTACCGGAAAGGTTCTCACAAGGGATGAGATGGAGGAGATTCTAGAGCTGGCTGAGAGATATGATGCATGGGTGGTGAGCGACGAGGTTTACCTAGACTACATCTATGATGGCGAGGCCGTCAGCGTCCTCCAGTTCTCCTATCCCAAGACGGTCCTGATAGGCTCCTTCTCCAAGGCATGGGGCATGACGGGATACAGGATAGGATACCTGATAACAGGTAGTGAGGAGGCGGGGAGGATGGCCCACATACAGAACCTCATAATCACCAACCTGCCAGAGTTCATCCAGAAAGCCGCCCTAAAAGCCCTCGAAGAAGATGAAGCCGTTAAGAGAAACGTAGAGGAGATTAGGAGAAGGTTGGAGACCCTATGCAGCGAGCTTGGAAGAAGCAGGGCAATCGAGTTCCAGAGACCCCAAGGAGCCATGTATGTCTTCCCACGAATAAAAGCACAGCTAGATAGCGTAGAGTTCGCCTGGAAGCTACTCGAAGAGAAGAAGGTCGCAGTAGCGCCTGGCGCAAGCTTCGGGCAGAGTTTCAGAAGCTATTTCAGGGTCTCGGCTGGTAGGCCGGTGGAGGAACTCAGGGAAGGTGCTAGGAGAATTGTGGAAGCCCTAGAGGAGAGTGTTGGATGAGAGTTGCAGTAATAGGAGCAGGGCCGATGGGATCAT
>CAZHEC010000175.1:0-2928 GCA_964531465.1 uncultured Nitrososphaeria archaeon
GAGCGTTCCAGACTCGTTATGCCTGGGGTCTCCTAGGGTCAGGACGCTATCTAGGTGAATATGCATATCTAGGAAGTTGGGGGTGAGCAGCCTCCCCCCGGCGTCAACCTCCTCCCCACCCCGCTCCCCAATCCTCCTAGAGACCTCAACAATCCTCCCACCACGAACACCAACATCCCACAAACCATCCCTACCACGAAGCCTAACACGACGAACAACCAAATCCATTGCAAACCCAAACCAAACCGAAACAATATATCAATTTCCCCCGAAAAATTTTATTAAAACCCCATTAAACCAACACAAACAGAAAGCCCCGGTAGCTCAGACTGGGAGAGCGCCCGGCTGAAGACCGGGATGTCGCAGGTTCAAGTCCTGCCCGGGGCATGTTATTTTCCGTCTTTTTTTATCGTGAGTTCGAGGAGGAATCTGGCTCTTTTTAGATATTCTTCTGCGAATGCTAGGGAGTCTAGGGCTTCCTTGATTCTCATCCTGAGGAGGAATAGTTCCTCCTCCTTCTCTGCTAGCTCCTTCATGCCTAGTTTACTGGTTCCCTAGCTTTATATAGCTGAGGCTTGTCCGCCTGCCTCTCCCCCTAGCCTTCCGCTTCTTCTCTGCGGCTAGGAGATTGACCCTATGCTTGGAGAGGGAGTGGCCTATAAGGCTTATGACTGTTTTGAACTCTTCTCTGCATTCTGGGCAGACCCATGAATGCCTCCTGTCCAGGATGTTTATCTTGACCACGGGAGGGTGTTGGGGGGAGGACTAAATTAAGGCTATGGGTGGTCAAGGGCGGTATTACTCGGCATGCTTCCTCGAGATCTTGGGTGGATGCGGGCTCGAGCTCAACCTTACTCTCTTCTTCCATATTTGATGTCTCGTTTTCCCGCCTCGATAAACTATCTTTCAGCAGCTCTTGGAGCTCGCTGATTTTGTCCTCAAGGTTTTTGATGGTTCTGGTGTTCTCAAGCAATTTCTCGTTGTAGATTGCTTCTAGGAGCCTGTTGTTTTCCGTTTTGTAAACGCGTTCGCGAGACATTATGGGAAAGGATTTCCCGGAAGAGCTCTGGCATTCCTACGCCGCCTATCATCATGCTCAGCTGTCGTTGGCCAAGCGTGTAAAGCCTAAGGAGCTGAAAAAGATAGCAGTGGCATCGATGTTGATAGCTCAGCTTCCGAGACAAACTGTAGAAAAGATGAAAGATCTGTTTAAGAAGATATTGGAGGAAGGAAGGCTTGGGCCCCTGACTATCATTGGCTTGAATTTCTGCCCCTGTGCTCCATTCTTATCCAATTGGATTAACTATTTAAAACCCTTTGATCCAAGTATTTTTAAGATGGTTGAAGAGCTTGAGGATCTGAGGAGGGAGTTGGAGCGGGTTAAGCGCAGCCTCTCCAAGATAGAGGGCTATATCGATGAGTTGAGGGCGAAGTACTCTAGGGCTGATGAGCGGCTTGAATCCACCCTCAAGGAATTGAAGACAAAGTATCCGAGCATAACGCTCAGCGAGAGGGATCTAAGGATACTGAGACTCGTAGGAACCCTGCCCCCCGCCCCCGTGGAAGAGGATGCTGAAGAGCTGGTCGAATCCCTCTCAGAGAGATACGAGTGAAGGATATGAAGATCTACTTGGACGTCAACATCTTCATAGATGTTCAGAGGAAGAGGAGGGGATGGGAGGACAGCTTCATGGTCATAAAGTCTGTGATGGATGGGAGATGCGAGGGATACATATCGGCCCTAACCCCAGTCATAATATACTTCTTGAGGAGGAAGATATTCCCAGAAGATCAGGCGAGAAAAGAAACACTAGATCTAACCAAGGGGTTCAAGATCATTTCCCTGACCGATGAGATCCTAGCTAAAGCCTTTGAAGAGAAGAGGATAGACGGCTTGGAAGACTCTATCCAATTCCACTCGGCGAAAGGATATGCGGACACATTCATAACCAGGAACAAGTCAGATTATCGCATGGTTTTCGAAGAGATAGAGGTCTTATCGCCGGAGGAGTTCCTAAGAGAATATCTCAAGGAACTCAAGTAGCCCTTATCCCCCTAAAGTTAGTTTTCTATGCCTAACGAAGAATGGCTCGGGGTACCAGTATGGACTAAATACCATGCTCATAGCTCTCGGTAACCTCGTTAGGAGCCTTGCAGAAGGATGCACGGTTATGTCCTTGAACCTTTGAAGCTCCCTTTCGCTTATCACCGACATGATGAAGTATGTTCCCACGTTCCTTAGCTCGGCCGGTATGCTGGTCGAGTACTGGGTTATCAGAATGAAGCCCACTCCCTAACGCAATCCTCCTCAACACCCATGCTCTCCCAGCTTCTGTAGGGCATTTCTGCAAAGTTAATATATGAGAGGAATTATTTAACGCGCCTCTTAATGCGGGCCCGGGGGGATTTGAACCCCCGACCTGCGGGTTAAGAGCCCGCCGCTCAACCTGGCTGAGCTACGGGCCCCTGGGTAGTTTTGGGTTGGGTCTGCTTATTAGGTTTTAGGTTTGTTTGTTTTGGGATGCTTGTTGTTGGGGTTGATTTGGCTGGTTCTTTGCGTGGTTGGAGTGGGGTTTGTTGGATGGATGGCGTGTTTAGGTGCGGGGTTGGGAGGGTTAGGTATGATGAGGATATTGTCGGGTTTGTTAGGTGGGTTGGCGCAGGACTCGTGGCTATTGATGCGCCATTGAGTCTTCCATCGGGGGGAGGTGGCTTTAGGAGGTGTGATAGGGAGGTCGCCGAGAGAGGTATACCGCTTCTACCCTTAACTCTCAAGCCCATGAGGATGCTTGCCGAGAGGGGTATGAGGATATCTAGGGAGATACGTTCCATGGACGTCAAGGTCATAGAGGTTTATCCGAGCGGGAGCCTGAGGATGCTGGGGTTGCCGCGAAGGGGTGAGAGGCTCCTCGAGAAGCTAAGGAGGAT
>CAZHEC010000176.1:0-2886 GCA_964531465.1 uncultured Nitrososphaeria archaeon
GGAATGGCTGGTGCCTATGATAGGGCCATAACGGTTTTCTCGCCTCAGGGCAGGCTATACCAGGTTGAATACGCCCTCGAGACGGTCAGGTCAGGCTCTACTGCAATAGCTATAGCATGTGATGAGGGCACCGTCTTAACCGTGGAGGAGAGGATGCATACAAAGCTCCAGAACCCGAACTATTCTTGGAAACTCTTCCAGGTAGATGAGCATATAGGGGTTGTGGCCGCCGGACTTAACTCGGATGCCCGTGTCCTAGTCGACACAGCCCGTATTCATGCGCAGGTCATAAGGCTTAGTTATGATGAGGAGCCGACTGTGGAGGCCGTGGCCAAGAGGATAGGAGATGTGATGCAGATGTATACCCAGCACGCTGGCGTGAGACCCTTCGGCACAGCACTACTCTTCGGCGGGGTTGATAAGACGGGCGTAAGGGTATTCTACACAGAGCCGAGCGGCATGGTCCTGGAATATGATGCCTGGGCTATAGGCAGGGGGGCTGAGAAGGTGAAGGAATACCTGGAGCAGAACTACAAGAGGAGCCAAACGCTGGAAGAGTCGATAGACATGGCCCTAAAAGCCCTCGTATCATCCGTGGATAGAATAGATGAGGGCTGGACCGCAAGGCTTGTAACAATACCGCTTAAAACTAGGAAGTTCACGCCCATGAGTCCTGAGGAGCTTAGTAGGAGGATTGAGCCCTTAATAAAGGATAGGAGGGGCTAGCGGGCTTCAGGAGAACGGAGGGGACATAGCTTAAAAGCATGCACTAAGGTAATAACCCTTAGGCCCTCAGACCTTCTAGACCGGGGGTGGCAGTGGTTGTCTAAGGGATACACAATAGCTAGGATTGAGAGGGCGGGAATGACCTACGAGATACTAGTAGACCCGGATAAGGCCTTGAAGTATAGGCTTGGTGAGAAGATACCCATCTCTAAGATAGTGGTGTATGATGAGGTGTATAGGGATGCAAAGAAGGGGACGCGGGTGAGTGAGGAAGACCTACGCAAGGCATTCGGGACAACCGACATACTCAAGATAGCTGAGATAATACTCAACGAGGGCACGGTGCAAGTTACAGCAGAGCAGAGAAGGCGACTAATCGAGGATAAGAGGAGGCAGATAGTCGAGTTCATCTCCAAGAATGCCGTCGATCCAAGGACCAATATGCCTCACCCACCCCAGAGGATCGAGCTTGCCATGGAGGAGGTGGGGGTGTCCATAGACCCCTTCCAGGACGCTAAGGAGCAGGCTATGAAGGTGATAGAGAGGCTCCGCCCAGTCCTACCACTGAAGATCGGCGTAATAAGGCTGAGGATAAGACTTCCAGGAGAAGTGGTCGGCAAGGCTTACGGACTCGTTAGAAGCATGGGCAAGATAACCAAGGAGGAATGGAGGAGGGATGGAAGCTGGGTCAGTGTTGTCGAGGTTCCCACAGGACTCCACCTAGACTTGATAGACAGGCTCAACAAACTGGCTTCAGGTAGGGTTGAGATTAACCCGGAGGAGGGAGGGTGATGCCGCTCTACTTCAGTGAGAGAGAGGTCGTTATTCCGGGCCAGCTCCTCTCCGACAATGGGAAACACGGAGGAGAGGGAACATACGTGGTTGGAGGAAAGGTCTATGCGGCTCAAGTAGGGATAGCCGTCAGAAAGAATAACAAGGTCTCCGTTATAGCGTTTAAGGGAGCATATAAACCACAGCCAGGAGACCGTGTCATAGGAATAGTAGTTGATGTTAAGCCGAATGGCTATGAGGTAATGCTCAGCCGCCACCTATCAGGAAGCCTGAGAATACCTGATAGAAGGGAGGTCAAGAGCTTCAACCTAAAGGTTGGAGACGTGATATACGCCAAGATTAGGGAGAGTGGGCTAAGGGGGGTTCTGCTAGACCCCTCGGATAGGATAAAGAAGATAGAGGAGGGAATACTCGTATCTATTCATCCCGCCAAGGTCTCCAGACTAATAGGCAGGAGAGGCTCCATGGTAAACATGATTAAACGTTTAACGGGATGCGAGATAATTATGGGCAGGAATGGTATGATTATTGTTAGGGGACCTAACCCTAGGAGCGAGTTCGCCGCAATATCTGCCATCAAGATGGTGGAGTCGGAGGCTCACACCCAAGGCTTAACCGAAAGAGTGGAGAACATGATTAAAGAAGTTATGGGAGGTAAAACGTGATGGAGAAGCCTAAGCTAATCTCGGAGGAAGGTATAAGAGTTGATGGCAGGAGACTCGATGAGCTTAGGCCGATCAAGATGGAGGTAGGTGTGTTAGATAAGAGTGATGGCTCCGCATACGTGGAATTCGGCAAGACCAAAGTGTTCGCAGCGGTTTTCGGACCCAGGGAAGTCCATCCAAAACATTTGGCATTACCTGAGAGAGCAATACTGAATTGCCGCTATCACATGACTTCCTTCAGCGTAGAAGATAGAAAGCCCCTAGGAATGACGAGGAGGGAGGTGGAGTTATCAAAGGTGATTAGGGAGGCCCTGGAGAGCATAGTATTCCTTGAAGAGTTTCCGAGAACTAGCATAGACATATACGTGGAGGTCATTCAGGCTGATGGTGGGACAAGAACCACAGGACTAACAGCAGCCTCCCTAGCACTCGCAGACGCAGGAATACCCATGGCGGACATGATAGCAGCCGTCGCCGTCGGCAAGGTGGATGGGCACCTAGTCTTAGATGTATGCGATATAGAGGATAAGTATGGTGAGGCTGATCTGCCGGTTGCAATGGCTCCAAGGCTAAACTCCATAGTCCTTCTCCAGCTAAATGGGAAGCTGAGCCGGGATGAGTTCCAGAAAGCCATGACACTTGCACGGGAGGGAATATCAAAGATATACCAGATGCAGAGGGATGCCCTGAAGCGGAAGTATAG
>CAZHEC010000177.1:0-2886 GCA_964531465.1 uncultured Nitrososphaeria archaeon
CCTACGTCCCCCAGGCCATCGGAACCGTGAACCCATTCCTCCGGCTCATAGCTCCTGAGTAAGGGTCTTCCCTGGCCAACATATACTGGGACATCCTCTCTCCCGAGAATCTCGAGAGTTTTTAATGCGTTAATCGCACCTCTCTCGGCATAGGTGTTGCCTGCAACGGTTGTTATCCCTATGACCTCTAGCTCGGGTGAGCGGCAGGCCAACATTATGGCTAATGCATCGTCAATCCCAGGATCCATATCGAGGATGACCTTCCTAGCCATAAGCAATCACGTTAACGGGAGCTCAATAAGTGTTCCTTTTTGGTGGTAAAGATTATTTAAGGTTGGTTTCAGGTTGTCGAGGGATGGCCGGGCTTCTAATCAAAGATGTGGATATAATTCTGACTATGGATAGGTTGGGTAGGGTTTTGAGGAATGCCTCGATTATGGTTGAGGGTGGGGTGATTACATGGATTGGGGAGGGGAAACCTAGGGTGGATGCGGATGAGGTTATAGATGGTAGAGGGATGGTGGCGCTTCCAGGCCTCATAGACACTCATACTCATCTAAGCCAGACTATCCAGAGGGGTCTTGCAGACGAAATACCATTGATGAAGTGGATGCGTATAATGACCGAGCTAAGTTGGAAGGTCTCCGAAGAGCTATGCTACATGGGAATACTCCTCTGCCTGATGGAGAAGCTCAAGAACGGGATAACAACGACTCTCGCGATGGTAGGCGAGTATGAAAGATTCGACGAGATGGAGCTGGCGGCCAAGGCTGTGGAGGCAACGGGAATGAGAGCCGTGCTAGCAGGCGTCCTGGTGGATTATCAAGAGCTTCCAACACGAAGAGTCCCCGCAGGCTCGAGGATTAGTAGTCCTAGCGAGGAGTTGAGGAAGGCCGAGAGATGGTACAGGAGGTTTAATGGCGGCTTTGAAGGAAGGATTAGGGTCTTCCTGGGCCCCCAGGGGTTCCCCGCAAGCTCTCCTGAACTTCTTAGGGAGGCGGCATATAAGGCAAGGGAGCTGGGGACACGGCTTCATGCCCATGTGGCCGAGGCCGAGGTCTCCCAGATACTCTGTAGGAGAAGGTATGGGAAGACGGAGGTCGAGATGTTGGAGGATGTGGGCTTCTTAGGGGAGGACAGTATTCTAGCCCATTGCGTCCAGATAAGTGATAATGATGCAAAGATATTGGCCAAGTATGGCTCCCCTATAGCACACTGTCCTTCAAGCAACCTAAAGCTTGGAAACGGGATACCGCCGATACATAAGGTCATCAAGGAGGGTGGCACAATAACTCTGGGAGTAGACGGGGCTGCAAGCAATAATGCACAGGACCTTTTCTATGAGATGAGGCTTGCCTCACTTCTCCAGAAAGGATTATGCAGAGATGCCTCAATCCTACCTGCCGAGAAGATACTTGAGATGGCTACTCGGGACGCGGCCCAAGCACTCGGTATACCCGATATAGGCTCCCTGAAGCCAGGAAGTAGAGCAGACATAATCCTAGTCGATAGGAGGGCCCCATATCTTCTCCCACATCAGAGAATAATCTCCCACCTCGTCTATAATGCGAGAGGCTCTGATGTTAAGACCGTTATAGTTGATGGAAGGGTTATAGTTCGTGATGGGCGCTTCCTCCCCTTTAATGAGCATGAGTTTCTGGAGAGGTTTGAGGAGATGATGACGCAATATCTCGGAGAGTAAGTCTAGGTGTCTCTTTAATGAGAAGTTACATAGCTATGGTGTCTCTCTGGCTGGGCTGGCTGTGGATATGGGGATATTATGGAATCTTTCCCTCGATTCTCCCCTTGATAAGCGAGGACTTAGAACTCACGGCGGCGGAGTCAGGCCTCATACTAACATCACTAATCATAGGCTCGGCGGTCTCAATGCTCTTAGTAGGCGTCATAAACAGCTTAATGGGTAAACGTAGTAGTCTCTTGATAGGGCTGCTCCTAATCCTGGCCGGAAGCCTGATAACCTCATTCACCCAACTATACGTGATTCTCCTCGCAGCCCTTCTCATAAAAGGATGGGGCATAGGGATCTATTTTCCAACGGCTGTTTCGCTGATTTCGGATATATCCCCAACTCATAGGAGGGGTTTATCTATAGGGCTTCTGGAGACTGCCGCACCTCTGGGAGCAGTCATAGGGCCTGTGGCTGCATCAGTTATCCTCTCGATAAACCCTGAATGGAGGATGACGGTTCTCTCGTGGAGCACGCTTTCCTACATAGTGATGGCCGGATTAGCTTTGCTGCCGGGTGAAGCAGCTGCCGAGCGCCATAGCCTGACAACGCATCTCAGACCTCCCTCAACTCCATCGCCCAGAACATTCGCCCTTATTCTCGCCGCATCAAGCCTACACTCTGCGGGTTTCACCCTTCTCTTCTTCCTCCCACTCTATTGGAGCAGTAATAGATGGATTGCCGAGGCCATGATACCGCTTGTTTTTGGAGGTGTTAGGGTGGCGGGCATATTCGGGCATATAGGGTTCGGATACTTGGCCGATAAGATTGGGGCGGTTAGAGCGCTCCTGGTAATTAAGGCGGCTGGAACAATCCTGGCCGTGGCGGTGGCCTACACGGACTTCAGCCCATCCCTCATACTCTTCCTCCTAATCTGCTTCCCACTATTCGACGCATACTACCCAGTCCTCTCAACCCTAATCACCAAGCTAACCAGGCAGGCCGAGAGAAGCCAAGCCCTGGGGATAACCTACGCCCTCTCAGACACATCAGGAGCACTCTCAACAACAATACTCGGCCACCTAATCGACACACACGGATACACAACAGCATGGCTCTACCCAATAACAGCAAACATCCTAAGCCTCCTCACAACAATGCCTCTGACCAAAAACAAGACATAGCTAAGATGCGGGGGG
>CAZHEC010000178.1:0-2881 GCA_964531465.1 uncultured Nitrososphaeria archaeon
GACGTGCCCCCAGGCCCCCGAAGACCACAGCCCACCCCCCGGCTGAGACGACCCCAGCCGAGGCCACCGCAGCCACGAGGACCCAGACCCAGGTTCTCCCAGCCATCTCACCTAACCAATCCACCGGGCATGACAAAACCTTTCCTGTCGAGAATCCTAGAGTCTCCTCCAGGAGAATATCTGGGTCTTATTATTGGGGCCGAGGCCGCTAACCGCTATATAGCATCGGGGAGCCAGGCTTGGCTTAGTGAAGCTTGGTATGAGGTTCCCGTTTGGGTTTGGTCAGAGGAGGGTTCCTGAGCAGAGGCGTCAGCCGATACTCGTGGGGAGCAGGATGGTCGAGATACTGACCCACCTCAAGATACAGGCCGAGAAGCTTAACCGGACATACCAGAGATTGGCCGCCAGGGACCGGGAACTATTCGAGGCATGCATACGGGCGGAGCAGGAGCTGGACAGGGACCGTGCAACCATCTACGCCAACGAGATAGCCCAGCTACGCAAGATGAGCAGGACCATACTCCGAAGCCAGATAAGCCTGGAGAAGGTCATCCTAAGGCTAGAGACCGTCAAGGAGTTCGGCGACGTAATGAACGTCCTCGCACCAGCGACGAGAATCATAAAGCAGGTCCAGTCGGAGCTTACGGGCCTAGTCCCCGAGGTAGCCCATAACCTAAGGATGGTGGATGAGATGCTGGAGGGCATCATAGTCGAGGCAGGGAACGTTACGGGTGCAACTGTCTCGGTTATGGTGGCAGACAGCGAGGCGAGGAGAATACTGGAGGAGGCCTCGGAGATAGCTGCCCAGCGGATGAACAACCAGTTCCCGGAGCTGCCTGAGAACCTGAGGGAGCGTGGCCAGACAGCGAGGGACAACGTAACCTAGCAGGCCTCTATACCCTCACCCTTCTCCTCATATATTTCCGGGACACCCTTAATGCAGATGAACTCCAGGGGTTCATCACCCTCGTTAAAGAATTGGTGAATCTCGTTGGACTCGATTAGTATGGCGTCCCCTGGCTTAACCTCGACCTCCCTCTTCTCACCATCCTTAATCGTGATGAGCCTTCCCCTACCCCTGAGAATATAGACCTCATGCTCATATACATGCTGGTCATAGCTGGTCTTCCCTCCAGGCTCAACCACGAATATCCTCATGTGAAACTTCCTCGCACCCTCACGGTCAGTAATCAAATACTTCCCCCAAACCTTCTCCGCATCACCCTTAATGAGCTTACGGGCCTCAACATACTTCTCATTAACCAGGAACATCGCCTTATTACAGTCTCTGACCGGCTTTTAAACTTTAGGCAGCTCAAAGAATAAGGTTACCGGTTTTCGTGTCAAATATACGTATTTTTTCCTCGGTGAATTTTATCGGGATTGTATCTCCCGGGTTCACCCTTATCCCGAGTGGAACCTTGGCCTTCAGGTTCTCCCCGTAGAACTCTAGATGTAGTATCTGCCGGTTCCCCGCATGTTCTACGTGGATGCATGTAGCTCTTAGGGAATCCTCCCCCCCTTCAACCCTAACATACTCCGGCCTAATTCCGAATGTAACCTTGCTTGGAATCTCCGCGCCTCCAATACCTTTAATACAGTATCGGAAACCATTATCATTAGTTATTACTAAGCTGTCTCCCTCCATGGAGGCATTACACTCTATCAGGTTCATCCCGGGGTTTCCAATAAACCATCCGACGAATGAGTTTCTCGGCTTGTCATAGAGGGTTTCTGGGACATCGTATTGGAGTATTTTTCCATCCTTCATTACGGCTATTCTCTCAGCTAGAGTAAGGGCCTCGGCTTGATCATGCGTTACATATATCATGGATTTCCCCAGGTTGAGCTGTATCTGCTTCAGTTTTGTTCTCAGCTCTACTCTCATCTTGGGGTCTATGACCGTGAGAGGCTCGTCCAGTATGAATATTGACGGGTCCCTCACCAATGCCTTGGCTAGGGCTACCTTCTGCCTCACCCCTATGTCGAGCTTCCCAGGCTTCATGCCTAGATACTCCTTTATCCCCATCAATTCGGCTATCCTATCCACCTCCCTTCTAACCTCGTTTTCCGGAAGCCTTCCCGCCCTAAGTGGCAGGGCTATGTTCTCATAGACCGTAACTGTTGGGTAGAGGACTGGGAACTGGAAGACCATAGCAACGTTTCTCTCCCTAGGCTCCTTATCGGTAACATCCTCATCGTCAAAGTAGACCCTCCCCTTCGTCGGCCTCTCCAGCCCCGCTATTATCCTTAGAGTTGTTGTCTTCCCGCATCCCGAGGGACCTAGGAGGCCGACTAACTCTCCCTCAGGTATCTCTAGGGTAACATCATCAACCGCAACGGTCTTCGGGGGAAAGATCTTCGTTACATGGTCTAAATACACCTTAACCATGTCCCCCTCCCCTCATCAAGAATCTTCCCTCAGAGTTAAAGAGATACACGTCATTTAGGCTGAATGTTACCTTAATCCTCTCACCTATCGGCTTCTTGTATATCGCTGGAACAAAGACTCGTAGATACTCTTCCTCTCCTACGTCTAGGTGGACTATGGTGTCTGAGCCTACGATTTCTGTTAAGGCTATTTTCCCTTCAAACTCTACATCGCCTCGTCCCCCAAGCTCCCTAATCATTAGATGCTCAGGTCTTATCCCAACTATTACCCTTCCATCACTTATCCGCTCTAAAAGCTCAAACTCAAATATCCTGGTCTTTACGATAGGTTTATCCCCGCTTATCTCGACTACAGCGTTTATAGAGTTCATCTCGACAACTCCGAGGTATTTGCCCACAAATATGTTTGAGGGCCTCTCATATAATTCGTGGACGTTTCCTGTCTGGAGTATTCTCCCCCCACTCATTACAGCTACGATCTCTCCAAGGG
>CAZHEC010000179.1:0-2847 GCA_964531465.1 uncultured Nitrososphaeria archaeon
GCTTCCACTTTCCATCCTTGACCTCAACTTCCCTCTTACAGGCCACTGGACAGGCGTGGCACGTTGGTGTGTTGATTAGGATTGTACCCCTAAGGTTCTCGCCCGAGATATACTCGGCATACTCGAACTGTGTCTGCTTAGCATTCCTGGTCGGGAGGGCCGCTATCTCATTAACAGGAAGCATGAGGACATCGGTTCCATAGACCGATAACCCCCCCTTCCTCGGCCCTGTTATATTGCTCTCGATGAGCTTCCTGAGGGCCTCCTTCCTCGCCTTCTCAAACTCCTCGGGCTTGGCAGGCTTCGGCATATTCTTCTCATCGCCGAGTATGACAAGGCCCTTAACCTTCTTGGAGCCCATGACAGCCCCCATTCCTGTTCTCCCGGAAGCCCTGCCTTCCGCACCCTTACCATAATGCATTATGTTGGCGAACCTAACTAGGTTCTCTCCAGCAGGCCCAATCCCGTAGAACCTCATCTCCTCGCCATACTTCTGGACAAGTGCATGGTAAGCCTCCTCGGTTGTCTTACCCCAGAGGCCGTCAGCCTCCTCTATCCTGACCTCTCCATCCTTTAACACAAGATAAACAGGCTTATCGCTTGCACCAGTAAGAACCACAGCGTCAAATCCAGCCCACTTCATGGCCGCTCCAGCCCATCCGCCTGCATGTGCCTCACCCCAAGCACCCGTTAAGGGCGACCTAGAGACAGCTACAATCCTGCCGTTGAGCGGGACATTGGTTCCTGTTAGGGGGCCGTTAAGTATGGCGAGAGGGTTCTCGGGTGAGAGCGGGTCCTTTCCCACACCATGCTTCAGCATTATCCTGCCGCCGAGACCCCTACCCCCAATAAACTTGTAGGCCTCATCCTCATCAACCTCCTGATAATCAACACGCTTAGCGGAAAGGTCAACCCAAGCAATACGATTCGCATATCCACCAGCTTTTACCATGCCCTTACAATATCAGTGACACCAATATAAGCGTTAATCATAAATCATAACACCCTCTCCCAATAACGTTGTTATCCATATATAGCAAAACAATATGACGTCAAGCAATAAAAATATTTTATAGCTTTGGGACATGCGGTTGCTTAAAGTAGTAGAATAATAGGTTGATGGTTAGGGGGCGACTGCTTAGTAGATTCTTTTTCCTGTATCTTTGTGTATCTTGTAGTGGGGTAGTTTGCTTAGTTTCTCCTTGAATGTTTTGCTTCTAAGGGTCTCGATTAGCCTTCTCACGCTTCTCTTTCCTAGCCTGTCTTTTCTTACTGCTATGTCGTAGTGTTCTTCTGCGAGGGGGATGAATTCGAGGCCGTAGAGGTGGGCCACGTATCCCACGGCTATGCCTGTATCTGCCCTTCCCTGGGCCACTGCGGCTGCTACGGCTGTATGGGTCTTCGCCTCATAGGTGTATCCTCTTATCATCTTCTCGGGCTCATCCACGCCCATCTCCCTGAGCTTGATGTCTAGGTAGGTTCTCACACCCGAGCCCCTAACCCTATTCACGAATAATATGTCGTCTCTTAGAAGGTCTTCTAAGCCACGTATCCTCTTGGGGTTCCCGGGCTTAACTATTAGGCCGATTCTCCTCACATACCCCCTGTATATCTCTACCTTGTCCTCCAACCCCATCTTAGCAGGCATATGTGTGTTGTATTCGCCTGTATTGGGGTCGAGTAGGTGTGTCCCCGATGTATCCGCCTCACCCCTCTTAAGGGCTCTCCATCCAGCCAGACTCCCCACATTTATGATCTTTGCGTCGTGGAGTCCTGCCTCTTCTGTTAGGAGGTCGAGTCCAGGGCAGTGGCTTCCAATCATGGTTATGCTGGGCGGCCTATATCTTCCTAGAAGTTTCACCTCCACCTCTTCGTCCTCCTCAAGATATTGTGTTTGCTCGGGTATGTCCACGAACCCGTCTGCAAGCATGAGGGCTGAGGCTGCTCCCGAGTCCGTGGTTATCGGGTAGGCTGAGAGACCCTTGGATGACTCTACGAGCTGGACCGGTAGTAGCCTTCTCTTACCCTTCCCCCCCTCCATCCTGAATGGTATTCTAGCCTTTAGGGCATCATAGAACCCCGCAGTCTTGAGGCCCATCATCTTGGTTATCAGGGGCTCGACCACAACCTTGAAGACCATTAAGGCGGAGAGGGGGAACCCTGGGAGGCCGACCAGCAGCTTCCCCTTATCCGAGACGCCTATGACCGTCGGCTTCCCAGGCTTCAGCTTCAGGCCGTGTATCAGGACGCCTCCTAGCTCGCTGAACACCCTGTATATCATGTCCCCGAATCCTGCGGAGGTGCTACCTGAAGTAATCACGACGTCATGCCTCTCCAACGCATTCCTGACGGCATCCCTCATATCCTCCATCTTGTCAGGTAGAATACCCCCAAACCATACATCCACGCCCATCTCCCTCAACATAGAGGTAATCGATGGCCCGTTTACATCATGTACTTGACCAATCTTTAGAGTGGTTCCAGGAGGGGTGAGTTCGTCGCCTGTGGAGAAGACCGCCACCTTTGGACGCCTATACACCTTGACCCGGCTATATCCTAGGGCCGATAGGACGGCTATATCCCTGGGCGTTATCCTCCTACCCATCCTGAGAATAAGGTCTCCAGCCGTTATATCCGACCCTGTCTGCGAGATGTTCTCACCAGGCCCAACACCCCGGTAAACCAGGACCTCCACATCCAGCCTCTTTGTATACTCCACCATGACTACTGCGTCGGCTCCTGGGGGTATAGGCGCTCCCGTGGATATCTCCATACATTCTCCCTCACCTATTCCACGGCTTGGAGGTTCACCGACCCTGCATGAACCAACGACCTCGAGTTTCACAG
>CAZHEC010000180.1:0-2808 GCA_964531465.1 uncultured Nitrososphaeria archaeon
ATAGAGGAGATGGATAAAAGGCTGACAACAAAGATAGAGGAGCTGGAGAAGAGGATGACCACGGAGATAAGGGCCGTGAACACGAGGATAGACGCGCTCGAGAAAAGATTGGACGTGGCCGAGAGACTCGCGGTAATCGAGGCCAAGCTCAGAGAACACGACGAAGCCCTAAAGAAACTAGCGGCCTAAAAGATAGAGTTATGACATTCCAGATTAAAACGACCAGGCTGAGTTACCCCGGCATTCTCCCTATTTTTGATGGGTTGTGGGGGGATATTTAGGGGTTTTCGGCTTATTTCTGGAGTTCTCTCCAGTCTGATTTTATCGTGGGTTTTCCCTTCTTTTGCTGGATGTAGTTGTATGCTTCTAGGGCGGCTATGGTTCCTTGGGCTGCTGCAATTACCGCCTGCTTGTAGGGGATGTTGGTTACGTCTCCTGCTGCGTAGACACCGGGCTTACTGGTTCTGCATAAGCTGTCTACTATTATCTCTCCCTGCTCGTTAAGTTTTACGAAGTCTTTGACCCAGCTGGTCTTCGCAACGTATCCTAGCTCGACGAATACTGCGTCTATCTTTAGTTCCCTTGTCTCGCCTGTGGATAGGTTTCTGAGGATTACCGACTCAACCTTGACATCACCCCTTATTTCGGCCACCTCACTCTGCGGGATTACCTCGACCTCGCACTTCTCCCTTAATTCCTCGGGTTGCTCGGCTTTCCCCCTATGGACTATGTAGACCTTGTTCTGGTATCGGCAGAGCAAGTCGGCGGCCTCGAAGGCCGGCTCACCCCACCCTACTATCAAGACATGTTTACCACGGTAAAGAGGGGCGTCGCAGATGGCGCAGTAGCTTACCCCCCTTCCGGTTAGCCGTTGCTCGCCTGGTACACCTATCTCCCTCGGCGTTTTCCCGAACGCGAGTATGAGGGTTTGGGAGAGGTAGGCTCCGCTCCCACGGGTATGGACTTGAAACAATTCATCAGCCTCCCCAACCCTTGTTACCTCGTCATAGAGAACCTCGGCGCCGAACTCCTGCGCCTGCTCCAGCATTGTTTGGGCCAACTCTATGCCCGAGATGAATGGGGCTCCAGGATAGTTCTCTATCTTTTGGGCAAGGGTCATCTGGCCTCCCACATCCTTGGTTATGAGAAGGGTTCGGAGCCTCTGCCTGGCTGCATAGAGGGCTGCGCTTAGCCCGGCTGGGCCTCCACCCACAACGATTGTGTCGAATATGTTATCGCTCATATCCGCGGTAGGGTGCTGTATCGGGGTATTAAAGATTGAAGCGTTTATCGGGGTTCAATACTTAAATTCTTAGCAGTGGGTAGGGATGGTTGTGTCGGAGCTTATCCTGGCTGCGGACGTGGGGGCCAGCAGGATTAGGGTTGGTCTGTTCGATGGCTCTCTTAGGCTTCTGAGAGTTAAGGTGTCTGGAACTCCTAGGGAGAATCCTGTTGAGGGGATACCTGCAAGGCTCAGGGAGATGGTTGAGGAAGTTGCCGGCGGCAGGCTCGGCTCAATCAAAGGAGTAGGCGTAGCCTCTATCGGCTTGATAGACCAGAGGAGGGGCATGATAACCCATGCTCCTAACATTCCAGGACGGAACGTGAGACTCTTCAAAGACATCTCAACGCTACTGAACGTTGATTACTTCCTGCTGAACGATTGTAATGCCGCCGCCTTAGGTGAGTGGTGGCCGAGGAAGGGTGAGACAGACTCTCTGACATACATAACGATAAGCACAGGTATAGGTGGCGGCGTAGTTGATAGAGGCCGACTGGTTCTAGGAAAGGATGGAAACGCCGTCGAGATAGGTCACATAGTAATAGACCCTTCAGGATACATGAGGTGTGGATGTGGGGGCATGGGACATTGGGAGGCATACTGCTCAGGCGCTAATCTACCTAGGTATGTTGGGAGGTTATTGGAGGATGGTTTTCTTCCACGTGGAACTAGGCTTGAGGGGGAGGCTAGGAGCGGGAGACTGACCTCAGAGAGGATATATGGCCTCTACTATGAGGGGGATGAAGCGGCATCTAAGCTATTCGAGAGGCTAAGCAACCTCTATGCTTCAGGAATAGCCAGCGTGATTAACTCCTTCGACCCTGAAATCCTAGTAATAGGAGGCTCAATCGCCCTCGAAAATAAGGAATTCTTCTCGGAGAAGGTTTACCCCCTATTGGGTAAGTATCTTGTGGGCGGACTTCCCAGGATAGTTGAGCCAGCTCATGGAGAATATGCACCCTTATATGGAGCCGCATTAACTGTCCGTGAGGTCGTGGAGGAGGCGAGGGTTAGGGAGCCTTGAATTTAGGTTAAATATAGGGCTTTATCAACTGTGTGGGGCTGGTGGTTTAGTTGAGTCTTAGGGCGAGGAGGGTTCTCAAGCTCTTTGTCAAGGTTCTGGGTCTCGCGGTGGCGGGATACTCAGCCTACATACTCTCAAATCTCCTGACAGTTCCATGGAGCTACCCCATCATGAACGCCCTCTCCATAACCCTCCTAGTAATAGTCATCATACTAGGCATCCTCACAGCATTATGGTGAGAAAAATCTTGAACGCAGCGGCCTCAGCTCCCGCAACGATAGCGAACTTAGGGCCAGGATTCGATATAGCCGGCATGGCTATTGAAGGGTATAGGGACTTCGTGGAGATTAGTTTAAGGGATGATGGGGAGATTAGGGTTCAAGTCGAGGGCGCTGAGGCTGGAAGGGTGGATGATACACCTGAAGGAAACTCTGCAGCAGTAGCAGCCTCGCAAGTCCTCCGCAGAGCAGGTGTAAGGAGGGGCTTCAACCTAAGGCTAGTT
>CAZHEC010000181.1:0-2752 GCA_964531465.1 uncultured Nitrososphaeria archaeon
TCTGGATTCCTATGCGTCTAAAAGACTTTGAGGGAATAATCTCCGCCCTCCTAACCCCAGATGAGCAGCACCTTGACAAGATACCGGAGCTTGTGGAGTTCCAGCTCAAGCACGGGATTAAGGGCTTCTTCATACTCGGGACATTCGGCGAAGGACCCAAGCTCGGCCCTGAGGCCAGGATGCGGGTAGCCGAGAGGATAGTGGAGACCGTTGGAGAGAAGGGGATAGTAATAGTTCATGTAGGCGCTCCGGACCTTGACACAGCCAAGAAGCTTGCGAGACATGCTGGCGAGATAGGAGCCCACGCTGTGAGCGCCGTGGCGCCATTCTATTACCGTTATGACGAGGAGTCTCTTAAGAGGTTCTATGCTGAGCTTGCCAAGTCCACCTCGGCTCCAGTCATGGTGTATAATAATCCGGGGAGGCAGGGATACAGGATGGGGTTCGAGACGATTATGAGGATAATGGAGGAGGCGCCTGGGGTTGAGGGACTGAAAGACACAAGCGGCGACGTAGCCCAGCTCCACGCATTAGCCACGGTCCCGCAGGACAGATACTTCATAGCTATTGGAAGTGATGCATTAATCTACATGACGTTCTCTCTGGGTTTGAAGGCCCATGTATGCGGGATAGCCTCGATGTGGCCTGAGCTTGCAGTAGGAATCTACAAGGCTGTCAAGGAGGGGAGGAGGGAGGACGCCCTCGAGCTACAGCTCAAGATGAACCGTGTAAGAAGCATACTCAAGAGCATAGGCCCCGACACAGCCTCCTACAAATACGCCCTACGCATGCGTGGGATAGATATAGGCGGCCCCATCCCTCCCACACGGGGTTTAACTCCGGAGGAGGAGGAGAGGCTTAGGGAGGAGTTAAGCCAGGTAATCAAAGCCTGAGATAACAGTCAAGCAGTCTCTCGAATCTCTCATAGAGCCTGTCCGACACCATACCTGAGCCAGGCCTAGGCCTATACTCATCCCACTTCACGGGAGACCATTTATCCAGACCTCCAAGATACCCCAGGGCCTTGAAGGCTGCCACAGCGTTTCCGAGCAGCCCAGCCTCATCCACGCCTATAGGCTTCCTAACAGGTAGCCCAAGCATATCCGAGATTAGCTGGAGTATGTTGGGGTCCCTCGAGCCCCCGCCTGCAACCCTGAGTTCCCTTATCTCAAGGCCAGTTCTCCCAAGGATCTCCTTTATTCTCCTCAGCAGTAGGGTGAAGCCTAGTAGGAGTGATTGGGCGAGGTGCGGCAAGCCGTGGCCTAGCCCCAGCCCGTGTATAAGGACTCCTTGTCTCCCGCTTAGAAGGGGTATGCGTTCAGGAACGAGGATAGGTATGGAGATAGGTGAGTCCGCATCGACCCTGAGGCCTGAGACCTCGCCTAAAATCTCTCCCACACTTATCCCGAACCCCTCGGCCAGCCATTCGAGAAGTATCCCAGCGTTTCCAACCGAGCTGCCTGGAATCCACCTGCCATCCATCAAGTAATAGCATTGGATCTCCATCCCGCTAGAGTCTATAACCGGGCTCTCCGATGAGACCCTAATCATGCTGCTCGTCCCTATGTGGGATGCTCCGGCTCCCTGGCTATAGCATCCAAGCCCCACTATGAAGGAGGCGCCGTCGAAGACGCTGGGGACGAGGCTTACCGAGGAGCCTAGGCCTAGGCTTGCCGAAACCCTCCCCGGAAGCGTATCTAGGATTCTTCCACCCTCCACGGGCATGGGTAAAGCCTCCTCACCTATCTCCACGACTCCGAGAGCCACGTCATCCCATCTCAGCTCCTTGATGTTGAGGAGTTGGGTGGATGAGGCCATGGCTAGGTCCGTGTATGGTTGGCCGAGTAGGTGTAGTATGAAATAGCTCTTGGAGCCGAGGAGTAGGGCCGCCTTCTCCGCAGCCTCGGGCATCGCTTTCCTCAGCCACCATATCCTCGGGGGGAGATACATGTGGAGGGGCGGGCACCCCGTCCTCTCGTAGATTTCACGTGGGTCGTGTCTACTCCAGAGTTCTCCAAGGACTTCCCCGGACCTGGCGTCGGCCCAGGTAATCATACCCGTCAGCTCTCTTAGGTTCTTGTCTAGGGCTATTAGGCCGCAGATATATGATGAGATGGCTAGTGCCTCGACCTCTCCTCCATGCTCTCTTGCGAGCTTCCTTACAAGCTGCTCGGCCTTTTCCAGTAGGAGCCTTGGTTCATGCTCGGAGACCCTGTCGCCTGACTTCCTGAAGGGTGTTCTCTCCCTCACTACTCTTACTACCTTGAACTCCGAGTCTATCAGGGCGGCCTTGATATTGGTTGTTCCCACGTCGAGGGAGATTACGTATGGTGGCCTCGGCCTACCCATCTCCAGGCAGCCGCCTCACACCCTTCTCATAGACTTCCCTGTTAATTATTCCTTCTGGAGGCTCCCCCCTTATCACGGATCTCACCGCCTCGACCATGGCTTTATCCATCCCCGTTAGGGACTCCCTGGTGTATGCCCCTATATGGGGTGTTATCACCACGTTCTCATGCCTGAGGAGTGGGTGGTCTGCTCCTATCGGCTCGCCCTCAACTACGTCGAAGGCCACGTATCCGACCCTGCCCTCCCCTAGGGCCTCCAGCAACGCATCCATGTCTATCAGCTCCCCCCTGGCCGCATTCACTATCACCACCCCTTTCTTCATCTTCCTGAAGGCTTCACGGTTAAGCATGTGATAGTTCTCCGGCGTGAGGGCTGCGTGGAGGGTTATCACATCCGACTCCCT
>CAZHEC010000182.1:0-2725 GCA_964531465.1 uncultured Nitrososphaeria archaeon
CTGATAATTCCTCGATTAAATCTTAAGACAGGACATTATCTAAGTAATCTCTTTTAATGTCAGGTAAAGTCATGTTGAAAGCGTTAATGGATAAATATTCATAGTTTTCTCACAGGGGTTTTGGCCCCACAGACTTCGCACACCAGGAACCCTAGCCTCTTCTCTATTACTATTTTTGTATCTAGACCACCACAGAGGGGGCATTTGACGAATTCTTTGACGTATAGGCTTAGTAGTCTTCTAAGCTCGTCGTTTGTCATTCTGCCTTGTATGAGGAGTCTCTCTCCCTCTAGTGTTCCAGGTTTTCCCGACTCTTTCGAGATGAACTTGGATAGGTGGTGGGGGTCCCTGTTAAGGGCCTCGGCTATGTCTGTGAAGTTTGTTATTATTGTGCGTCTTGACTCGTGGAGGATTACTGGGTTGACGACTATTGTTCTATCCCCCGCCTTCCTTATGTCTTGGGGGAGGCTGCCTAGAATCCTGTCTAGTAGCTCCTCGTACCCCTTCCTGGACCTCACGTATTCAATCCAGTTCTCAGGCATTCCGGCATTCCATCTAAACACTTTAAGTTAAGGATTCCTGTCTTCTTGGTGGAATGGGGCTGGAGAGGTATAGGGTCAGGGACCTATCCCTGGCTGAGGATGGGTGGAGGAGGATTGAGTGGGCCGAGCAGCACATGCCCGTCCTAATGGGTGTTAGGAGGGAGTTTGAGAGGTCTAAGCCTCTTGAGGGTCTCAGGGTCGGAGCATGCCTACACATAACCAAGGAGACGGCGGTCTTGGTTAGAAGCTTGAGGGCAGGAGGAGCCGAGGTCTATCTAACCGCCTCAAATCCATTAAGCACCCAGGACGACGTAGCAGCTGCCCTGGCATCGGAGGGTGTAGGTGTCTATGGGTTTAGGGGTGAGGATGAGCGGGAATACTACGAGAACATTGGGAGGGTTCTGGCCCATAAGCCCAACATAACCATCGATGATGGGGCTGACCTGGTCTCCACCCTCCACAAGCTATACTATGGTGTTGGAGGCAGGGAGGCTGAGTATGCGGGGCGGTTTGTGGGCGATGCTAGACGTGTCCTTGAGGGAGTTTTGGGAGGCTCGGAGGAGACCACCACAGGCGTGGTCAGGCTAAGGGCCATGGCGAGGGAGGGGAAGCTTCTCTACCCGATAATAGCCGTGAACGACGCCAGGTCAAAGATGCTCTTCGATAACCCTGTGGGGACTGGCCAGTCAGCCCTAGACGGAGTGATAAGGGCCACCAACATCCTTCTCGCAGGCAAGGTAGTAGTCGTGGCGGGATTCGGGAACGTGGGCTCAGGGATAGCGTATAGGGCGCGTGGCCTCGGGGCCAGGGTCATCGTGGTCGAGGTGGACCCCGTGAAGGCTCTTAAGGCGGCTATGGATGGATTCGAGGTTATGCCCATGAGTGAGGCATCGAGGCGTGGAGATGTCTTCATAACGGCCACGGGCAACATCAACGTAATCAGGATGGAGCATCTAGAGTCTATGAAGGATGGGGCTATACTAGCCAACGCGGGGCACTTCGATGTGGAGATAAACAAGAGGGATTTGGAGTCTCTTAGCGTCTCACGTGAGAGGGTTAGGCCGTGTCTTGAGAAGTATGTCCTACGTGATGGGCGGAGGCTTTACCTCCTGGCCGAGGGCAGGCTGGTAAACCTTGGCTGCGCCGAGGGTCATCCAAGCGAGGTCATGGATATGTCCTTCAGCCTACAGGCGCTCACGGCGAGATACATAGCGGAAAATAGGGGGAGGCTTCCAAGGGATGTGCTGGATGTCCCGCGTGAGATTGACGAGGAGGTTGCGAGAAGGAAGCTGGAGTCCATGGGTCTTAGATTGGAGAAGCTGACCGAGGAGCAGGAGAGATACCTAAAGTCATGGGCTCTGGGAACCTGACTGCTGCTCCCTGATTTTTGCGGCTAGAGCCTCGACTGTTCTCCTAAGCTCCAAGGCCTTCTGACTATACTGGATTATCTGGTTCTCATAGTCCTCTACTACCTTCATGAGGTTCTCCCTCCTCCTCTTCATAATCTCCATGCTCTCCTCCACAGACTTCGTCATAACCACGCCTGCACCCAGGCTGACCTCGATCTTTTCCACCTCTTTTATCTCTGCATGGACGTAATTACCCGCACCTATGGGGACTAGGAGGCTCATCTTCCCTCCAGACTTACCCAGCTCTTCTATGAAGCTTATCGCACTCTCATACTCTAGGAGTAGGGTTCGCAGGGTATTCACCCTTGCCTGAAGCTCCGCTATCACCCTGTCGAGGAGTTGAAGCTCCCCTACAGCCCTATTAAGACGCTCCTCAAGCGACGACATCAAAGGCTCCTCCTAAGGTCTGACCGTATGGATGTTAGGGAGTCAGAGCCCACTCTATATATCTTTAATCTTGGGTTGAGGAGTTTGGTGGAGGTGGTTCGTGGTTGAGGATAAGGGATGCCCAGAGGAGGATGATGGAGTTTGAGGAGGCCAGGGGCTGGAGAGGGTTTAGGGAGTCCCAGATATTCACCCACCTTGTCGAGGAGGTTTCGGAGATTGGTAGACATATCTTAGTGAGGGAGGGGTATAAGGCTCCAGGTCTAGGTCATGCAGGCGCTGAGGGAGAGGTGTGGAGGGAGTTCGCCCAAGCATTCTCCCTACTCCTCCAGCTAGCAAATAGGTTCCAGGTAGATTTGGAGGATGCCTTCAAACGTGAGATAGAGATTA
>CAZHEC010000183.1:0-2724 GCA_964531465.1 uncultured Nitrososphaeria archaeon
CGGGGCCTGAGAGCGAGGTCTCCGTCCAGGTTCTCGGAAAGAAGCTCCTAGTGAGGGGAGGGAGAGGGTTGAAGAAGGCTATTAAGCTCCCATACCCGGCAGTCCTCCTAAGCAGCAGTTACGTGAACGGTGTCCTACACGTTAAGCTCCTGAGGGCTGGGGAGCGTTAGGGTAAGGCTAAATTCCGAGATGGTTCCCCTAGGTTTGATATGAGGGCTGTCCCCACATTCATGCTAATCATCTGGGTGCTTGCAGTCCTCTCACTCACCGGAATCTATCTTTACCAGGCCTCGGAGAGTAGGGTGATTAGGGTTGCCACCACCACAAGCCTCTACGCTACAGGTCTCCTAGACTATCTCTCGGACAGGTTCCAGGAAAGGCATCCAGGGGTTGAGGTCAGGTTCATAGCTGTCGGGAGCGGCGAGGCCCTGAGGAGGGCGGCCATGGGAGACGCAGACCTAGTCCTGGTCCACGCACCGAGCCTCGAGAAGGAGTATCTAGCGAGGGGCGTTCTACTGGATGGAGAGATAATAGCATACAACTCGTTTGCTATTGTTGGGCCTGGGGATGACCCTGCGGGGGTGAGGGGGGCCGGCGGGCTGGAGGCCTTGAGGAGGATCTATGATGCTGGAGAGAAGGGTATGGCGGTCTTCGTCTCACGTGGAGACCGTTCTGGAACCCATGTCAGGGAGATGGCCCTCTGGAGGCTCGCCGGACTCGACCCATCAGGCAGGCCATGGTATGTCGAGGCTGGTGCTGGAATGGCCCAGACCCTAATGATAGCCGATGAGAAGAAGGCCTACACATTATCCGATATAGGCACCTACCTAAAATTCAGGGAGAGGCTGCCCAGCCTAGAGATAATGGTGGAGGAGGGCGACCTGCTCATGAATATCTACAGCGTCTACCTTGTGGGGGTTCCCGGGGCGAGGGCCGAGCTGGCCAGGGTCTTCATGAGCTTCCTCACCTCCGAGGAGGGCCAGTCCCTGATAGGCGGCTATGGGGTAGAGGAGTTTGGGAGACCCCTATTCAAACCGGCTTACGGAGACCCTGAGGGGAGGCTTAAGCAGGCGTGGGAGAAGCTCGCCGAACTCTGAGGGAGGTGCGGCTCGCTGGCCCTAGAGCTAGGGGAGGTCGCCGGAATAGTCTTCAGGTCCCTGATGGTCTCTGGAGCGGCCACCCTCCTCTCCGCATCATGGAGCATACCCCTGGCCCTGAGGCTAGTCCTCGGCGAGGGTGAACGTCTGAGAAGGCTCGCCATAGACCTGCTCAACTCCCTGGTGGGGATGCCCACGGTGGTAGTGGGGCTGATACTATACTTCCTCCTATCTAGGAGCGGGCCGCTAGGCCACCTCCAGCTCCTCTACACGCCCCTGGCAATCACCATAGGCCAGGCTATCCTGATAACCCCTTTCATAACGAGCTTGAGCGCCGAGGTCTTGAGGACTGTTAGGGAGAGGGTCTGGGAGACCCTTATCTCTCTCGGGGCCACTGAGGGGCAGGCTGCTGCCACGATAGTTGATGAGGCTTCTCCAGGACTCCTCACCTCGGTTCTCCTAGGCTTCAGTAGGGCTGTGGGCGAGCTGGGGGTCGCCTTGATGCTTGGGGGAAACATTAGGGGCTTCACGAGGGTTATGACGACTGCCATAGCCCTAGAAGTGGGGAGGGGTGAGTTCGAGCTAGCCCTAGCCCTAGGAGCAGTCCTCATCTCGCTCTCATTCCTCACCACCGTCGGTGTCAGAGCATTGACCAAGGAGATTGGGTGGAGGGCCACGGCTTGATAGAGCTACGGGATGTATGGTTCAGGTATCCTGGAGCGGAGGCCCCGGCTCTGAGAGGAATCAATCTGCTGTTCGATGAGGGGGCGGTGGCGGTTGTCGGACCTAATGGAGCCGGCAAGACGACCCTACTGAAGGTTGCCTCGGCGCTTTACAAGCCGTTGCGTGGAAGCCTCCTCATAGATGGTGTGGACCCCTGGAGCCTGGATGAGGGTGGGAGGGCCGCCGTCAGGAGGGCCTGCGTCTATCTCCACGAGAAGCCCGTCATGCTTAGGGGGACTGTCTGGGAGAATGTGGCATACCCGCTCAAGATTAGGGGGCTGGATAAAACGGAGGTTGAGGAGAGGGTGGAGATGGCTCTCAAGCTCATGGGGATAAGAGAGCTAGCCGATAAACGAGCATCCAGCCTCTCGGCAGGCCAGCTCCAGAGGGTCGCCCTGGCCAGAGCCATAGCCGTAGAACCCAAGCACATACTTCTAGATGAACCGGCTGCAAACCTGGACTCGCATGGAAGGACCCTCCTAGAGAACCTTCTCAGAAGACTCTCCTCGCAGGGGGCCTCCATAATATTCTCCACGCATGATAGGTTCTCTGCCCAGAGGGTTGCTGGAAGGGTGGTTTTAATGGAGGATGGCGTGATAGTGGCTGACGGCGAGCCAGAGGAGGTCCTAAGATTCTAGCAAGTAGGCCGCAAGAAGCGGGAGAGCCACCGTGGCATCACAGTATACCGTGGCCTTCCTAGCCTCAGGCCTAACCTTCCCCCAGGAGACCGCCTCACGGAGCGGTGCACCACTAAGGCTGCCATCATACTCTACGGCCGTGGTTATGTAGACTGCATAGTCCAGCCCATCCTTGAACTGATTCCACCAGAGTATGTGGTGCTTCGAGATTCCTCCGCCTACTATGAGGGCTCCCGTCCTCCTGGCCTTGAAGACTTTCTCGGAGA
>CAZHEC010000184.1:0-2674 GCA_964531465.1 uncultured Nitrososphaeria archaeon
TACGTGGACTGCCTTCCCGGTTCCAAGTCCGACGAAACCATCCCTGTTCCCAACAACCACTATGGCCTTGAACCTGGAGCGTTCTCCAGCATCCGTCTGCTTCTGGACTAATTTAATGTCTATTACCTCTTGCTCGAGGCCCGGTAAGAGATAATCTACTATCTCTGGCTCCGTTATCTTGAGATGGCTTGCAAAGAGTTCTCCAAGGCTCGTTATCTTCCCCTCCTTAACCATCCTGCCGACTTTAGTTCTCGGAACCCACTCCGCCTCCTCCACGCTCATCCGCCATCAGCCTCCCCGAGAATCCGCTCCCTGACCTCCTCGAAGTGCTTATCAAGGTTCATGTAGATCTCGCCTGGAACCCTGCTGAACTGGGGTGTATCCACGGCCTCCCCGCCACCCCTAAGCATCTCATAATACCTCTTTATGTGCTCTCCTCTCAGCCTCTCATCGTCGGGTAAGACCCCCTCTCCTGCGGGGACCTCTACCCCAGCATCCCTGAACCCCTTGATTGCTGCGAAGACCCTTGAGCCTGGCACAGGGCTATGGAGACCTATATCAGCTACCGCCTTCCCCACACCCTTCTTACCCGCAAGAACCCCGGCCAGCAGACCTGTAAGATAGGCTGCGGGAATGTTCTTGAAGCCTGCCTTCCAGCCATACTCGGCCAACTTCTTAGACGTAACCGTCAAGAGGGTCTCGTCCCCGCCTGCCTTGGACTTAACCACCTGGACTATAATGTATCGGTTTGTCCTCCTCACCACGAGTCTCGGGAGTCCCGACTTGACGAGCTTATACCTCTTCCTGTAATCCGTTAGGCCTTGGCGCCTCCTCCTGGGCGGCATTCTTTTGAGTATGCTCATAGGAGCCCCCTCCTCAACATCTTGTTTGCCCTAAGATACTCCATCATTGCTGCAACGGACTTGAAGGCACCTGCCTTAACCATCCTGTAGACCCTCCGGTAGTCGCTGACTGTTATGAGCTTCTTGTCCCTAAGCTCTCTGAGTCTTCTCCTCTGGGCCCTGACCTTGGCCATCCATAGCTCCTTCCTGCTCACCCTACTATACTTGGCTCCCTTCCTACTACCTGGGCCACGCTTCTTCCTCTTCCGTGCCCTAACCCTCGCCCTACTAACACCCCTCTCAGGGGCCTTGAAGATCGCTCCATCCTTGATTAGGAATCTTATCTCCTCCCTTGTGATGGCCTCGGCTATCTCCTCGAGCCTCTCGGGGTCGAACCTAACCCTATTCACCCCGCATCCCAGGAGGTCGGCAGCCACCCTCTTCTGGAACTCGAGCTTAGCAGGCATTACCCCTCACCCTCAGGCTTCTCTCCAGGCTCAGCCTGCCCCTCAGCAGGCTTCTCCTCCTCAACCTCCACTATCTCGGGCACCTCTTCCTCCGGGCTCGGGATGGTTAGCGGGTTGAGAACTTTTAGGCCGAGCCTCTCAGCCTCCTCCATGATCTTAATCCTCTTGAGTCTGCCAACACCCCCGGCAATCCTGACCGCATGGATATTCGGGTCGAGCTCGGCTAGATCCTCGACCCTGTAGACCAAGACTTCCTTATATCCGCTTGGGTGTAGCCCCCTGTATCTTCGGGGTGTCCTGTAGCCTATCTTGACGAGTGGAGGCCAGCCACTTCTCTGGAGCCTCATCTTACTATCCTTTCCACGTGGTCTCCTCCAGTTCGGCTTGAGTCTAACGTATCTCCAGCTCTCCTGCCTGACGAATTCGGGTCTTCTCCGCTTAAGATCTCTAACCCAGGGTGGAATCTTGACGGGGCTCACTCCATACCCACCCTCCTCTCATAGACGTATATTCCGTCTAGGAATTTCCTCAGGTCTTTTCCTGTTATCTTAGTTGCCTGCTCTATGTTGGCCGCCGTCTGGCCAACCGACTCCTTATCTATCCCCTTAACTATCACGTCATCACCTTTTATCTCCACCTTCGTTCCCACACCTATTATCTTGGCCCGTCTGGGCCATCTCTCACCTATGAAGTTCTCTATGATTACTTGGCCGCCCTGGACCTTGACGTTCATGGGAAAGTGGCTTGAGATGATCTTCATCTTATACGTATAGCCTTTGGTAACACCTGTTATCATGTTCCTGATTATGGATTGGGCTGTCCCCATCATGGATTTAGCCCTCCTACCTTTTCCATAGAGCCTGATTATCACTGCGCCGCCTTCCTTCTCCAGCTTTACACCCATATGTGATAGATCTTTTGAGAGTTCTCCCAGCCTGCCCTTAACCTTAATCTGAGCTGGAGGCTTCACCTCTACCTCGACGTCCTCCGGAACCTCTACCTTTCCAATGTTCTCCTGGAGCTGCATGCTCTCCACCTCAGTAGACGTATCCAAGTAGTTTACCCCCAACCCCCTTGGCCTTGGCCTCACGATGGGACATGACGCCCTGACTAGTGGTTACTATAAGTATCCCTACATCCCGGCTTGGGAGGAACTGTCTCTCCCATCTCTCATACTCGTCCTTCTTGACGCTGAATCTGGGCCGGATGGGTGCTGAACGGTTTATCCTGCCGAGGAGCTGTATCCTGAACTTCCCTCCCCTTCCATCCTCTATATACTCGAAGGCTCCTATGTATCCGTGTCTCTGGAGGGTCTTGAGTATCTCGGCTATGAGCTTTGAGGCATAGTATATGCACTCACGGTTC
>CAZHEC010000185.1:0-2662 GCA_964531465.1 uncultured Nitrososphaeria archaeon
GTGAAGTTAGGATGCCATATACGGGTCCACCAAACGACGTCGGGAGGCGTGTAGGGGAAGCTACGTGGTATGAGTATCTCGACCTTGAAGTATCCGCCCTCATAGATTCCGGAGCCTACCAGCACGCCTTGATAATGTGTGAGGTCTCCCTCAACAACATCAAACAAAGGTTCATGTTCATGGACAAGTTTATACTCTAGGGCTAATCTCCTGTGCCATAGAGGTTCAGGTAGCTCAGCATGCACTCATCCTCCCCCCACGGTCCTTGTTATCAGCACCAGCTTGTCTCCGTCTTGTATCCCAAGGGACTCAAGGGTCTCAGTGTCCTTTAGGGCTCTGCCACGGTAGGTTAGCCTTGTGGTGTCGGGGGGAAGCCTCTTCATAGCACATACCTTGGCCCTTATGGCCCCTATTGTGGTTGAGGGAGAGACCTCAAGCTCTATAGGACTACCGCCACCAACAGCCGGGACAACACGTATCTTCATGGCCTTCCCCAGCTCCTCCTCAACTCGGGAGGACACCCTATATAAGGATTAATCGGAGAGAATCGGGCGAGAATTCTCGGGAAATATCGGGGAATGACTCAGGCTTAGGGTATCTGGGATACAAGCCATGTATCTTTGATTCATAGAGTCTTCCTTGGGCAAGATTATATTTGGGCTAAGTTATGCTATGAAGAGGTTATGAGGGTTCGGATTTATCCGCTGGCTCTTGGGAAGGTCATCAAACATACCTTGACGACTCTTAACAAGGAGGTTGCAGGCCTCTTAGTCGGGAAATACATCAAGAAGCAGGATATACTCGAGATTTGGGACGCCATTACGGGTGAGCAGAAGGCAACTTCAGCATTTGTTTACCTCGAGGAGGAGATAATGGCCGTTGTGGCCGAGTGGCTTATGCATGAGAGGCCAGGTCTCTACATAGTCGGATGGTATCATTCCCATCCAGGCTTCGACCTCTTCCTCTCAACCATAGACATAGAGACTCAAAAGAGATATCAGCTCATGTTCCCTAAGGCCGTAGCCATGGTTGTAGACCCTGTTAAATACGCCCAGACAAGGAGACTGCGAGACCTCAAGTTTAAGGTATTTAGGCTTAATAGGAGGGGGGATGTGGTGGAGGTTAGGGTCTCCATAGGAATTCATAGAAGAAAGGTTATTGAGAGCACAATACAAGGAATGGAGACAGTGGACCTAAGGTTTATCCGCCGAGAGATTGACGTGAGGGAGGCTGGCATAGGCGTTGAGGAGCAGCTTGACGCACCCTTCTCACCTATAAGCGAGGTAATAGAGAAGATTAAGAGAAAGCTCTCCCAATGAGCTGGAAGCAAGCCCTCCTCAGAACTTACTCAAGATACCTTAAAAATTGCTTAAGGGTTCTCGACCTAGGCACAGGATTCTCGGAAAACCTATCCCTTCTTTTCCAAGCCCTAGTTCCCGAATCTACAGTATTTTCGGTAGACCCGGATGAGGCAGCCTTAAAAAATGCGGGTGAACTATTTCGGGAACAGGTCTCCAAGGGAAGGCTCAAGCTCTTTAGAGCTAAGGCCGAGGCGCTGCCCTTCCCATCAGACTTCTTCGACGCAGTCTCGGCAGTCCATACATTCCATCATATAGGGGACAAAGTGGCTGCTTTTAGGGAGCTTCTAAGGGTTATTAGGCCGGGTGGGGCGGCCATCATACTGGATTGGACGCCTCTTGGAGGGAGCCATATTCACCCCAAGGGTCTTCTCGAGAAGAGTATGAGGGAGACCCTCAGGCTGGCTGGAAGGCTTCTTAAGGTCGTGGAGAGACGCTTAGAGAGGGAATACTACCTCATAGTGGCCTCGTCCCCCCACGTCTAAAAACTTTTAAAGATGCAGGCATAAGACCCAGACGGCATGCCGAAATCGAAGGGTTTTAGATACAAGTCTAGAAGGATACTCACGAGGCCGAGGGGTGCTAGGAGCGGCCCTATCCCCGAGATATATCTCAGAGAGTTTAAGCCAGGAGATAAGGTGGCTATCAAGCTTAACCCCTCGGTCCATAAAGGTGCGCCTCACAGGAGATATCATGGGAAGATTGGGGAGATAGTTGAGAAGAGGGGTAGGGCGTATGTGGTGGCCGTCTCCCTAGGGGACAAACTCAAGAAGATAACTATTCTCCCAGACCATCTGGTCAAATGGGGTGAGTAGGACGTGGCCCGCAAAATCATATCACAGACGCCATTAAGCCTACCGGAGGTGAGGGAGCTGATGGAGGAGAGGGAACTCCAGCTCAATAGCCTCCAGATGCGCGTCCTAAACTATGTGAGAAAATACTCTAAACTCCCCCCAGATAAAGCACGTGCACTCATAGACGAGCTTATGGAGAAGTTTGAGCTGACGAGGGAGGAAGCCGCCCAAATAGCCGACGTATGCCCCACCCACGTAGAAGAACTCAGGGCAATCCTAAGTGGATATAAGAGGCTCGTCTCATTTCTCCTCTTCTCCGAGGAAAAAATGCAGTCAATAATAGAGCTGGTCAAGAAATATCGTAGCGAAGAATAACGAGAAATCCTGAGAGGATGTGAGACTTATTGGCACGTCAGAAAAAATATGAAGACTTTGCATACGTTTTGGACGTTTTCCCCTCATCTGAATTTAGGCCAACAACCACCAGTATAACAATAAGTAAAAATGAAC
>CAZHEC010000186.1:0-2650 GCA_964531465.1 uncultured Nitrososphaeria archaeon
TTCCCCACCGCATACTCCTTGGCAAGGTTTAAGACTGGCGGGGGAACGCTAAGCTCATACATACTCTCGATTAGGTTCCTTCCGCCGATAGTCTTCGCCGTCCCCCTATTCGTCCTACTCAACATGGCTAATCTTAATGACACGATACTCGGCCTCACGATAGTCTACCTGGCCTTCAACATTCCCTTGGCGGTCTTCGTTTTGAGAAGCTTCATAATGGAGATTCCCGTGGATATAGAGGAGGCAGCTATAGTTGATGGATGTAGCAGGCTGCAGGTTATGAGGCACATAACGCTCCCCCTGACGAAGGCTGGGATAGCAGCCGCAGGGATACTAACCTTCATAATGGTTTGGGCAGAATATCTATTCGCCCTCCTGCTAACGCTTAAAGACGCAGTAACGATAAATGTCGTGGCTTCCCAGTTCGTTACCCAGCATTCCATAAGGTATGGCGAGATAGCTGCTGCGGTAACCGTCGGCATGCTGCCCACAGTGGTCTTCCTCCTCCTGATACAGAACTACCTTGTCAAGGGATTAACCCTCGGCGCAGTAAGGGGTTAATAGTTTTTTATTTAGGCCAGCAACTCATAACATATGCCTACTTGGAATCCCACTTCATCAAGATGGCTTCCAAGGCTTCCGAGGGAGGATGTGGAAAGAATCCAGGGGAAGCGGATAGGCGTAGACCCTCCACTAAACCCTCATCCGGAATTCAGGGTCAGGGTGTGGGACGATGCATCGGTATTCTATGCAGAGTTTGCAGCTGACATGACTAGGAGGGCCCTGGAATCATACCTGGAGAAGAAGGATGTATGGATAATAGCTCCAACAGGTCCTGTAACTCAGTGGAGGATATTTGCAGGGAACCTCAACATGCTTGGAAGGGTGTATAGCGACTTTAACTTGAAGCGTTTCCACATAGTTATGATGGATGAGTATTCCGACCCTGAGGGTAGGACGCCTCCACCCGATTATGTCGGAAGCTTCCAGCACACCATTAGAACCAATTTCTGGGACCTTCTAGACAAGGATATAAGGATGCCGTGGAGCGACATACTCTTCCCAACACATGATATGGCCGACAAAATACCCGAGATAATAATAGACAATGGCGGCATTATTGACGTGGTTTACGGCGGTATTGGATGGGGTCTACACTTCGCATTCGTGGACAGGGAGGCCTTCACATCGGAGAGATGGGCTGGCGGGAACCTGGAGAAATGGAGAAGACTAAGGATACTCAGGGCAATAGAGCTTGACGCATCCACAATATACCAAAATGCTCTCCACAGCTGGGGAAGCAACCAATGGGCCGTCCCGAGCCACGCAAACACCGTGGGGCCAGCCCTCATACTCGGAGATGATGAGATCAAGGTCAAGTATAGGTCATTCTGGTGTGATGGAACATGTGGGCCCCACATGACTTGGCAGAAGATGGCTGTCCACGTCGCACTCTACGCCGATCCTAACCCCGAGCTTCCTGCAACATTCCTTAAAACGCTTCCAGGAGAGATCAATGTCTTGAAGCCCCTGGACGAGCCTGTGGAGGTTAAGATAACCTAGGTCAAGGTCTTGGAGGCGCGTGCGGGCCAGATCCTAACAGGCTTGAATGCCTCGGCGTACCCTACACCACATTGGTGTCCACGGAGCTTGGCCAGGTCCTCCATAACCCTGATTATATCAATGTTATCGTGCTTCCGCATCCACTCAACCTGGGTTTTATGCATTGAGAGCATCCTCCGCTTCACCTCTATGTTCTCTGTTATGTCTATGAATACCTCTGGCTCAAATCCTAAGCCTGCAACAGAGTCCATGTAGTATAGTCGTGGAAGCTTTCTGCATGGGGGGCTGCATGTTCTCAGATGTGGGACTGTTGAGAGATAGAGCGAGTCTAGGACTAATGCGCTGACTCCACGGTGGTCGGGGTGGTAGTCGCCTGGGTTATGTGTTATGATTATGTCGGGGTCCACACTTCTTATCAGCTCTATGGTCTTTATCCGGTTTTCCAGCGATGGGGTTGCCTCTCCGTCAGATATCCCAACCCAGATTAGCTTTGCGTCAATTATCTTTGCGGCCTCCTCGCTCTCCCGCATCCTAATCCTTACAAGCTCTTCGGGGGGAATCTCGTGATGACCCTTCCCACCATCGGTCATAACGGCCATGAATACCTCATCTCCCTCATCTGAGTGATTCGCAAGCGTTCCACCGCAGAGTAGCTCTATATCGTCTGGATGGGCGCCGATTGCAAGAATCTTCATAGGCTTCACCTCAAGGGGAGCTCAACGGGTCTTCCCTTCTTGGCTGAGAGGTAGCTGGCCAAGGTTATCTCAACGCCCTGCCTACCATCCACTACGTCGGCCCTGGGAGACCTACCACCCCTAATACATTCCACGAAGTCTCTAATCATCTCCAGGTCGGGGTTGCATCCATAGTAGCGCAGGCTAACCCTCGGCCTCTCGCCCCCAGTTATTAATGTTAGGTTCTGTCTAAACGCATCCAACACTATTACGCCATTCTCTCCATATATAGTCATGCCAACTTCACCCCAGGTTGGGTATCCCTCGGGCATACACCAGCTGCCATCTATAGTACCCGTTACATCTCCTTCAAAGTCTATCACTGTTAGGAAGTGGTCTTCAACCTTGAGGTT
>CAZHEC010000187.1:0-2632 GCA_964531465.1 uncultured Nitrososphaeria archaeon
TTCTCCGGGTCCTCCACCGGGTAGACGGGTATATATTTGAGGAGCTTGAAGTATGCCTGGTTTATTGTCTCCTGAACTCCTGTCGAACCCCATCTCTCAAGCACGTTCTCACGTATCATCTCCAAGGCCTTCCTCTGCCTATGGTCCAGCTTATCCTCCTTTACTATCTGAAAGTCCGAGTCTCCTGGAAGATACCTCACCAGACCCTTCTCTGCTGCAAGCCTAAGGATTCTCTCGGCCTCCGCACTAACGGGTATAACATTGTATCCTGCCTGTTTTAGCCTGTCCAAACCTTTCTCAGCACCCGGTATATCTATCTTGTTTGCCGCAACTATTATCGGCTTCCCTCTTCTTAGAATCTCCTCCGAGAAACTTTTCAACTCCTCTTCACGCCACTTGGAAGGTCTATGCGGATCCAAGTCTAAGTCATCCATAGACTCCCTTATGGTCTCGATGTTTATTCCCAGCCCGGAGAATTTCCTGGCAAGCTCTTCGTCAAGCTCGCCAACCTTATTCTCGACAATCCTAGTTATCCTCTGCCAATCCTCCTGGAGGAGGCTTAGAATCCAGTAAGTTAGCTCATCCTCCACAAGCCTGACATCATCCACCGGGTCTCCGGAACCTGGGTCCACAGGGTTACCGTCAGGGTCTGTTGAGCCGGAGGCGTCGGCCACAACTATTAGCGCGGAGGCTTGCCTGATTTCGTCTAGGAATTTGAGTCCGAGGCCCCGTCCCTTATGGGCGTCCCTGATTATGCCGGGGCAGTCAATTACTTCTATCGGGATGAAGCGGCTTCCATCCATACATTTAGAGTTCTTGGGGTTATCTTGGACGCCTAGCTCTCTGCAGACGCATTTTATCCTGAGGTAGCTGACCCCCCTGTTGGGTTTGACGGTGGTGAATGGATAGTTGGCTATCTCGATAGGGGCTAGGGTCATGGCCGAGAACATGGTGCTTTTACCTACATTCGCCTTACCGACTATACCAGCCAGTTCCAACCGTAAAACCCCACCATACGTGTAGCATTAACTATCATAAATAACTGAATCTATGGAGACTGTTGAATGAGTAGGAATTACGAGCTGGAGTATGCCAGGAGGTATCATGAGGCGACCAAGCACTCGTATGTAAGTGTCCGAACAAGTGCTAGACCCCTGGATTGGAGCAATTACCCATACCTCTTCAAGGTCTACCTTAACCAGTCCTCCATAAACCTTCCCAGAAGCTTCCCAAAGCCGAGCAAACCTGCCCTAGAAGCCCTAAAGATGGAATCTAACGACGGAATCAGCCTGGAGACCCTTGCGGAGTTACTGTTCTTCTCGGCGGGGATAACGCGGGTTAAGAGGTATGGAGGTGAGCTGATGTATTTCAGGTCCATGCCGACCACAGGAGCCCTTTACCACATAGAGTTGTATGTTGTCTCATCAAGCATAGATGGATTGGAGCCGGGTGTATACCATTTCGACCCTGGGGAATTTAAGCTGAGCTTGTTGAGGAAGGGTGATTATAGGGGGTATCTTTATGAGGCTGCCGGGTGGGAGAAGTCTATAATTGATGCCCCCATATCGGTTATCTTGACCTCGTTCTGGTGGAGGAATGCATGGAAATACGGGGCAAGGACGTATAGGCACTGTTTCTGGGACTCGGGGGTCATGGCGGCGAATATATTGGCCGTGGCCAGCTCTGAAGCCCTTCCATCAAAGGTTGTTATGGGATTTGTCGATAAGGACGTGAGCTTCCTACTAGGGCTAGACGACAGGCTAGAGTTCCCCATAGCGATAATTCCTGTTGGGAGAGGTGGGGGAAGACCCAGCGAGTCTCCCAGACCATTAAGGATTGAGCCGAAAGTCATGCAGCCATCGAGATACATTATAGACTATAGGGAGATTAGGGAGGCTCATGAGGCGTCCTCGCTAGAGAGTCCCGAGGAGGTTAGGGAGTGGAGGGAGAGGGCTGAGAAACATCATGAGAGTTCCCTCAAGATAAACTCCGGGGAGGTGGTTCTTGGGGGAAGTGAAAGCGGGTCTCCACCGATTTGGAAGGTTATCTTGAAGAGAGGCTCCACGAGAAGGTTCGCCTTAGAACCTATCGAG
The DNA here is from genome assembly GCA_964531465.1 of uncultured Nitrososphaeria archaeon. Lineage (GTDB taxonomy): Archaea > Thermoproteota > Nitrososphaeria_A > Caldarchaeales > Wolframiiraptoraceae > Benthortus. The sequence goes on from CAZHEC010000187.1 coordinate 2,094, forward strand.
CAGGATCAACTAGGCATCATTCTCCGGCACTCCTTCACAGGCATAGTGGCGGATTTCCATGGAGGAGAGGCTGGAAACCTCACCCACCCCTTCCTAATAATCAACGACGTGGAGGGGATAGACCCAGGCTCATACTATTATGACTGGATCTCCGGCTCTCTGAAAAGGCTCAGGAGAGGTAGGTTTAGGGAGATATGCGGATACCTCTGCCTGGAGCAGGAGCTCGGGCATGACTCCTCAGCCACACTCTTCCTGATGAACAGGCTCGAGGAGACCCTCAGGAGATTGGGGAACCGTGGGTACAGGGCGGCCCAATTCGAGGCAGGGATAATAGCTGGGAGACTATACCTCTCGGCATATAGCCTCGGCTTGGGTGCCACAGGTCTGACCTTCTATGACGACGATGTTAAGGAGTTCTTTAAGCCATACTCCGAGGAGATGGAGAACATGATGACCGTGGCCCTTGGTAGACCAGCCTATAAGTCGGGGATGGGCAGAATATACGTCGGGGTGGTCAAACATCCAAAAAATATTGAGGG
>CAZHEC010000188.1:0-2606 GCA_964531465.1 uncultured Nitrososphaeria archaeon
GGAAGATTGATCTAGGCGAGGTGGAGGAGGTAATCGTCGAGACCTTCGAGGCTGCATATAGCATCATTGGATGCGGGGAGGAGAAGTGGAGGCCGAGGACACGTGAGACAGCAGACCATAGCCTGCCATACATAGTTGCTGTATCACTGTTGGATGGAGAGGTTTGGCTAGATACCTTCAGTATGAATAGGATAACATCAAAAGACGTCGGAGACTTCATCAAGCTAGTTAAGGTTATCCATGACAGCTCCCTCGACCAGCTCTATCCACGTGAGATACCTAACCGTATCAAGGTTAAGCTGAGGGATGGTGGGATACTTGAGGGATATTCATCACGTCCCCGTGGCCATGCACTTAACCCTATGAGCGACCAAGAAGTAGAGGAAAAATTCCATAGACTTACCTCAGGGATACTTGATGCGGAGAGACGGGAAAAACTCCTAGAGATGATATGGGGTATTGATAAGTTGGAGGATGTAGGAATATTAGTGGAGGCGATGAGGCCTGAGGTTGCTTAGAAGCCCGTTGGAGCACGGGGAGATAAGGAGAAAGCTAAGGGAGATTATCGAGGAGAGGGCTGCGGAGCCTGTCATCGGAGTATTCTCGCCGCTCACAGCACTCATGGCCGAGGAAGCCGGCTTCAAGGCGATATACATCTCGGGGGCGGCGCTCTCCGCATCCAAAACCCTTCCAGACCTAGGACTCCTAACCCTAAGTGAGATAGCCGCAGAGGCCAGGGAGATAGCGGCCTCAACACACCTACCCCTAATAGTGGACGTGGACACCGGGTTCGGGGAGACGATAAACGTGATGAGAACTGTGAGGGAGTTGGAGGAGGCTGGTTCGGCAGGAATCCAGATAGAGGACCAGGAGATGCCTAAGAAGTGCGGCCATCTTGAGGGTAAGAGGATTGTTCCACCCGAGGTTATGGTGGCTAAGATTAGGGCTGCTGTAGATACGAGGAAGGACAAGAACTTCGTTATAATTGCTAGGACCGATGCCCGTGCGGTTGAAGGTTTAGAGTCGGCTATTGAGAGGGCGAGGAGGTATCTGGAGGCTGGAGCTGACGTGATTATGCCCGAGGCGTTGGAGAGCGTGGAGGAGTTTAAGATTTTCTCCGAGGAGGTTGACGCACCCCTCCTCGCAAACATGACCGAGTTCGGTAAATCACCACTACTACCTAGGAGCACGTTGAGGAGGTTTGGATATAGCCTGGTTCTCTACCCGCTAACCCTATTCAGGGTAGCTATGGCATCTGTTGAACAAGCATTAGACATTTTGAGAACGGGTGAAAACCAAGAAGCCCTAATCCCGAGAATAATGACGAGGAAACGACTATACCAACTCATACGATACGACGACTATGAAAGAAAGGTTCATTTATATGAAAAATTCACCTCAACCCGGAAATGGAGGTAGAATATATTCCGGGTCTCAAGGGTGTTCCAGCAGCCAAGACTGAGATATGCATGATTGATACTGATGCTGGGGAAGTTTGGATAAGGGGGTATAGCCTTAAGGAGCTTGCGGTAAAGGCTCCATATGAGGAGATAGCATACCTGCTTCTCTATGGGAGGCTCCCCAGGAGAAAAGAGCTTGACGAGTTCTCAAAGCTCATGAGGGATGAGAGAACCATACCAGAATCAGTCGAGAAGATAATCTTCAGCCTACCTGAAGGGGCAAGCACCATGGACATGTTGAGGACGGGGCTCTCGGCCGTCGCATCCTATGACCCAGAGCTTGAGGACAACTCCGTGGAGGCAAATAGGAGGAAGGCTGTTAGGATAATCTCCAAGATGGGGACACTCATAGGAGTTATAGCTGGGAAGCTCGCTGGAAGGAGACCGCTTGAGCCAGACCCGAAGCTAGGCCATGCAGAGAATATACTCTACATGATTACTGGAGACGACCACGACGAGTTCTCCCGAACCACCTTCAAGACAATCTTCTCACTCTATGTCGAACACGGACTCGCAGCCTCAACCTTCACAGCACGAGTCATATCATCAACACTCTCAGACATCTACGGAGCAATAGTGGGCGCAATCGCAGCCCTGAAGGGCCCACTCCACGGCAGGGCTATGGAGAAGGCCTTGGAGATGATTCTGCCTCTGAGGGATGAGGAGGAGGCGGAGAGGAAGGTTCTAGAGCTTCTTGCGAGGAAGGAGAGGGTGATGGGTTTCGGGCATAGGATATACAAGACGGGGATGGACCCGAGGGCCAAAATGCTTAAGGAGGTTCTCAAAGAGTTCTGTGGAAGGATAGGTGATGACAGGCTATACAGAATCTCGGTCAGGATGGAGGAGGTCATGATGCGTGAGAAGGGCCTCTATCCCAACGTGGACTTCTACGCAGGCCAGCTCTACCACCTACTCGGGATACCAACCGAGCTCTTCACACCGCTCTTCGCAGCCTCAAGGTCAACTGGATGGTCGGCCCACGTCGTTGAGCAGCAGGCCGACAATGTCCTCTTCAGGCCTAAGGGAGTCTACGTGGGTAAGCGTGGCTTAAGATACAAGCCTATCGAGGAGAGGGAGCTCGGGGTCGAGACCGTCTCTTAGGAACAACCTTAATCCATATATCCTGGAACCCCTCAAGGGTGTCTG
>CAZHEC010000189.1:0-1310 GCA_964531465.1 uncultured Nitrososphaeria archaeon
GCCCCTCCCTAACCCTAAGCCCCGCCGCATCCTTTGGAGATATTATGACAACATCCCTCTCAGCCCCCGCTAGCGGGTCGTGCCCCGAGAATACCATACTGTTAAACTGCTTCCCCCTCCTGCTGATTAGTTGGAGCATTCCCGGAGGGATTTCCTTCCGCGGGGGCGTCAGTGGTGTGAATCTTGCTAGGCCGTCGGGCGTCCCGAACCTCCATCCCTCACACAGCCTCTCGCCACCCCACTGGACATTATCGCCTTTCCTTGAAAGGCTCTCTATCCCCTTATAGAATGGGACCGCCACGGCTATCTCCTCCCTTATGTGGCCCGTGTCCTTGAAGGTTATCCTGTCGGCTAGGTGGGGCTTGACCCTCCTAGCTATCTCCACTAGGACCCTCCACTCGTCTCTTGCATCCTTCACCCTCCTTCCAGGTATCTCGGGGCTGTAGATTATCCTCCTCTCGGTGGTGGTCTCAGTGCCCCCGCCCCCCAGCTCGTACCTCGTCGTGGCCGGTAGGACCATCACCTCCTCGCACGGCTCCACGAGCATCTGCGGGTTCAGGACTATGTCATGGTGAACCCTCAGCGGGATCCTCTCCAAGGCCTCTCTCACAAACTCTCTGTCAGGCATTATGTCTAGGAGATTACTCCCGATACAGTATAGGATATCTATCTCACCCCTCCAGGCCGCCTCAATCATCTCAGACGCGTAGTATCCCCTCCAAGAGGGGACCTCGAACCCCCATAGCTGGGAGAACTTCTTGGCATTTTCCTCGTTGACCGGTAGACCGCCGGGGAACTGGTTAGGGACGGCTCCGACCTCTGCTCCACCTTGGACGCCTGAGTGCCCCCTAATAGCCATAAGCCCGGTCTTAGGTCTTCCAACCATCCCTCTTGCCAAGGCAAGGTTCACTATCGCCTTCACATTCTTCACGCCGTAGCTGTGCATGGTTATCCCCATAGACCAGACGAAGACGGCCGTCTCTACCTCACCGTAGATCTCTGCGAACTCCCGCATCTTCTCCCTCGGAACACCCGAGTATCTCTCAAGCTCTTCGATACTCTGCCTCTCAAGGACCTGTACCAGTTCATCCCAGCCCCTGCACCGGGTCCTCACAAACTCCTCATCAACCCATCCACCCTCGATCAGATACTTCAAGACACCGTTGATGAACGCTATGTCCCCGCCCACACGGACCCTGTAGAAGTAATCGGCAGCCCTCGTGCCGAACAAGAGGGAGTCGAGGCTCGATGGAACCCTATACCTCCTCAGGCCAGGCTCAAGAAACGGGTTCACAACAGCCACACGCGTC
>CAZHEC010000189.1:1320-2602 GCA_964531465.1 uncultured Nitrososphaeria archaeon
TCGCCTGGTGGATATACTTCATAAAGACAGGCTGATTATTTGCGACGTTGCTCCCGAACAAGACCAGCAGGTCGGTTCCTATTATGTCCCTATAGCTGCAGGTTGATGCCGCGTAACCTATGGTCTCCTTCAGGGCCGTGGTGCTGGGGGCGTGGCATACCCTCGCAGAGTTATCTATATTGTTGGTCCCAAGGAATCGGGCAACCTTCTGAGCCACATAGTAGGTCTCATTAACCGTGGCCCTAGAGGTGATGTAGAACGCGATCCTTTTGGGGTCTGTACTCCTTATCCTGGAGGCTATTCTGTTAAGCGCCTCGTCCCAGCTAATCGGCCTAAACCCGCGGTCACCCCTCACCCTAATGAGAGGCTTAGGTATTCTTCCAAGCCTCCTAAGCCCTCTCTCACCTAAGCCCTCCAGGGTCTTAACATCTTCAACGATACTCTCATTGAAGGGTGGCATGGTGTTAAGCCTAAGAAGATTCAGCCTAATCCAGCAGAGATGGAGCCCCTTGATGGTCCAATCCTTCAAGCCATACGTTCCAAGGGCGCATCCGTCACATACCCCATCACGCAGGATCCTCCAAGCATAGCCCAGACAATCCCTATTCTCCCAAAAAGACCTCAGGACATCGGCGTAAGAACCTAGAAGCTGACCTAAAGCCATAGCTCCCGGCCTGAAGATAATAATACCGGTAAACCCAAAAATAACTTTTCATCGACCTCCTAAAGGGCGTGCCCGAAACATGTAAATGCTGGGTCGTGTATGGTTAGCTTAATTAATGTCCTGAGGCATTTCCACCCTGTGGGATGTCTTTAGTTGAGGCAGCCCGGTTCATGGGGTTGGCCGAGGTTCTGAAGACATTCATACTGAGGTTTATCGGAGCCAGGGAGGCCCTTCTAAGACTTCCCGATGGCTCATCGCTGCTAGTGGATCTTAGCCAGCTCCCAAACCTGTTCAACAACATACTACACATACACTATTACAAGGACTATAGCTTCAGGGAAGATGTCATGCCGAGAAGGGGCTGGAGGGTCGTCGACGCAGGGGCATACTTAGGCTCATACACTATATGGTGTGCCCGCAGGGTCGGCGAGGATGGAATCGTAGTAGCCTTGGAGCCCCATCCAAGAAACCTGGAGCTCCTTAAGAGAAACATAAGGCTCAATGGATTAAGGAATGTGAAGGTCTTGCCCTATGCGTTGTCTAGAGATGATGGTGAAGGCGTCCTGTATTCCCCAAGGTACAGAGCCCTGGCCTCACTAAAAAGAGAACACGTGGAAT
>CAZHEC010000190.1:0-2602 GCA_964531465.1 uncultured Nitrososphaeria archaeon
AATAACCGTATCCACTGGAGGAAACACCTTCACAAGGCTTCTTACTCCAACGGTCCTGAGAAGCAACTCCACATGGCAGGCCGCACCAGACATGGATGGAGACGACCCAGTAGACGACACAGCAACCATAGACGAGCAAGACACGCCATCAGCCGAGGCCATACCAGTCTCCATTACCATAACAGTCGGAGGACCAGTAACAACAATAACAACAGACACAACATCCTCACCATTCGGATTCACGCTAAACATAGATGGACCTAACGCTGATCCTTCTGGAGTCACGTTAAGTGCAGTCTGGTCGGAGAGCGAGGTGGTCTATGCTACCTCCATCGTTGATGTAGACGACCCGCCCACATCCCAGGATGTAATCATCACCATACCCTCAGCAACGCTAATAGTCGAGCCCACGGGATTGGTGGACCTGGACAACGACGGCAACGACGATGACAGGGTTACACTGCATATAGAGATAGACCTTCCTTCAACAGTATTGACAGGAACATTCAACGCATACACAGGAGTCTTCATATGGACGGGTGGAACACTACAGGCACAGATAGATGGAGCTAACTCATACATCCAAGTAGACCTGGACGACGACGGAGTAGGCATAACAACCGAGGCATGGAACACGGCTCCATACACCCTAACCCCTGACTCAGACAGCCCTGCCGGCTCGGTCTCCACAGGAGACCAGGAGTCAGGAATCTGGATTGGCCGTGAGGTCAAGGCAAACCTAACCAACGTGGCCAACTTCCTCAACAGCACGGTCTTCTATGCCAGGTTCTGCGTCCAGGACCAGGACCTGAAGATCCAGCACCCAGAGGTCGGAGACAAGATGGTTGATGCCCAGGTAACCATAGACCTCAAGGGTGAGGGAGACGAGCCATACTACCTGACCAAGAACATAATGAGCACAGACAACGGAGGATGCACCGACGAGCCCCACAAATACCGTGGATACCTCCCACAGTTCAGCAAGTTCGCAAGATTCCCCAACGGAACCGAGTGGACAAGCCTGGGATTCTACGACCTGGGAGCACTCGACTGGCTTCCAGACGACGGCGACGGCGTCTATGAGCCAGGGCAGGATGGAAACGGCATACCCGACCACTTCGACGTCCTGGAGCAGTGGAGCTTCTGGATAAAGTATGGAGACAGCGTCAAGCTATACGGCTCATGGAGATACGACCCACGTGATGCCAGGAACTTCGACGACATACCCGAGGCATGGGAGAACCCATACGACGCAGTCGACAGCCACCTCAACTACAGCAAGATGGTGGTAGACATAGACTACGCCAACACCCTAACCCTGGACGACGACAAGGAATACACAGGATTCGACGTCCAGGTCCAGTGGAAGGGAGGAAGCAGGAACAGCTACGGAGGCTCACCAGTCCTGGTAGACAGCATAAGGGTCAGGAACCCATACGCAATAGCAACCCTATGGAACTACAGCAACCCAGACGGCGCACCGGAGCTTGAATCAATATTCGGGCAGTGGATACTACCCAACACCAACCTCGCAAACAACAAGCTCCTAATCAGGGTCCACACAGCAGACCGCCTCGTCCTCAGCATAGACACCGACGGAGACGGCGCACCAGATTACACGGCCATAGTAGAGAACGTCGACACCAACGGAGACGGGGTCCCAGACAGGTTCGAGGGAACACTCGAAATCATGGGAGCAGGAACAATCGAACTGAGCGATCCAGACGGAGACGGAGTATGGGACAGCGTCACCGTCGACCCATACAGCGTCGTCCTAAGCCTCAACATAATCGAGAACCGCACCGACCCGAACCGCACCGACCCATGGGTAGACTACTGGAACATAACAAGCCTCCAGATACTGGACGCAGAGGTAACCCTCAAGAAACACGACGTAATGTTCGGTGGTCCTCCCGCAGGACTCCAGATAGTCTTCCATGGCCTAAGCGGCCAGCTCGACTTCCAGGCAGACGGAGAAGACGAGGTAGAATCAGTAGGGACATTATCAATATACCGGGGGCCGGTCGAGGTAGTAATATGGCCAGGCCCACCCGAGACACAGGAGACAAGAATCCTCCTCTCCATGCAGGACGTAGACATAACATACGACCACGGAGGCAGCCCCGTGAACCTCTTTGATTACACCGGAACCCTCCTCGTCAGAGGAGTAGTAGCAGCCATAGCCATATTTGAGGAGGAGGTTGCCACACAGTATGCGTCCACCGGAATAACCGTGGACTTCACCAAGGAGGAGAGCTACACAGGGCCCACAGGCCCCGACTCCTTCACCGACACAGCCACGTTTGATGCAAGTTTCTTCGCAGGGATAGTAAGCCTCGACTTCCCCACAGTGGCCATGCTTAACCCATCCTCAGACATAGCCAACAACTTCCACTACATACTCGCGGACCTACCGGCCGGAATAGAGAGGGCGACCACAGCCCAGGTATACAAGGGATTCTTCGCCTACGACGGAAACCTCATAATCGGAGCAACAGGAACAGTCGAGGCCGTAGAATCAGCCACAGACGCATTCCCTGAGTCCTTCTACGAGGTAAGTAGCTTCGTCGTCCCGCTCGAGGACTACAACCTCGACGACGAG
>CAZHEC010000191.1:0-2540 GCA_964531465.1 uncultured Nitrososphaeria archaeon
ACATCCTGGTTATGCATGAGCAGCATGCGGCACATATGGCTGATGGGTATGCTAGGGCTAGTGGTAAGCCTGGAGTATGTATAGCCACCTCCGGCCCAGGCTCCACGAACCTCATCACAGGTATAGCAACCGCATACATGGACTCCTCCCCCATCATAGCGCTTACAGGCCAGGTTCCGACCACGCTGATGGGTGCAGGAGCATTCCAGGAAACGGATATGGTTGGCCTATCAACACATATAACCAAGTGGGCTGTCCAGGCGAAGAGACCTGGCGACGTCCCCAAGCTCATAACTGCAGCCTACAAGGTATCTATAACTGGAAGACCTGGCCCTGTGGTTGTGGACCTACCGAAGGACGTCCAGATTAATGCGGAGGAGATGGAACTTGAGGTCGACTGGGTTCCGAGGGGTTTGAAGCCTGTCCCAGAGCCTAGACCTGACGACTTAAGGAAAGCGGCGGAGATGATAGCGGAGGCTGAGAGACCAGTCATAATAGCTGGAGGCGGAGTGAAGTGGGCCCGGGCTTCCCATCTCCTCATAAGGCTTGCCGAGATGCTTCCTGCACCTGTGGCAACCACATTTATGGGTAAAGGCTCCTTCCCTGAGACCCATCCCCTATCCCTACACTGCGTAGGGATGCATGGAAACCCGGCAGCCCATGACGTAATCCAGAAAGCCGACCTCCTAATCGTGATAGGCGCCAGATTCTCCGATAGAACAACATCTAAGATGGATGAGTTCGGGCAGAAAGCTAGAATCCTCCACATAGACATAGATGCATCCGAGATAGGAAAGAATAAGGAAGTGGACCACGCTGTCGTAGCCTCAGCCGACAAGGCCCTGGAGGGAATCGTAGGGTACTTAGATAAGATCGCTAGGAACGATGGTAGGAAGACTCAATGGATCAGGAGGGTTGAGGAGATTAGGGATAAGTGGGAGGAGATTGTGGGTGATGAGAGCCCGGTTGGCCGATCAACCGTCGGGAGAATATTCAAGGCCATGAGGGAATCCACGCCCCCCAACACCATAATCACGACAGAGGTAGGGCAGAACCAGATGTGGGCAGAAGTATTCTGGAGAACAATAGAACCATACACATTCATATCCTCAGGCGGATTAGGAACGATGGGATTCGGATTCCCAGCCGCAATAGGGGCGAAGGTTGCGAAGCCTGAAGCTCCCGTGATGGACATAGCTGGTGATGGGAGCTTCCTGATGAACGAGAATAACCTGGCTGTCGTGTCAAGTGAGAATATACCAGTCATAGTAATCATACTTGACAACCGTAGGCTGGGCATGGTGGCCCAGTGGCAACGCATGTTCTTTAACAGGAGATATGTAGCAGTCGAGATACCGCCTGTTCCCGACTTCGTAAAGCTAGCCGAGTCATATGGTGTTGAGGGTGTTAGGGCTGAGACCCCCGAGGAGGTGGGAAGGGCCATAACACATGCCCTAAGAAACAACATACCCATGGTAATCCAGGTCCCCATTTCACCCGAGGAGAATGTATACCCGTTTGTCCCACCTGGGAAGAGCTACCGAGAGGTAATCCTACCTGGAGGTAGGAAGTGATGGAGAAGAGGAGATACCTGGTATGGGCCTTAACCGAGAGCCAGCCAAACCTTGTGGAGAAGATGATGGGGCTTCTCAGGAGGCAGGAGGTATACTACAAGGTGAGGAAACTATATTTCGAGCCCTTGAGAAGCGATGGCATGGCACTCTTCACAGTTGAGGTTGAATGCACGGAGAAATCCCTGAAAAAACTCATAAAATTCTACAATCAATACGTCGAGGTTATAGATGTGGGTTATAGGCCCGTGGAGGGAGACTAGCCGTGGCCAAGATATACTATGACAACGACATAGATATGGGTGTTCTCGAGGGCAGGAGGATAGCGGTCATAGGATATGGAAGCCAAGGAAGGGCTCAGGCCCTTAATATGAGGGACTCCGGGCTTGACGTGGTGGTGGGTGTGAGACCTAACGGCTCATCCTGGAAGAGGGCCCAGGAAGACGGGATGAAGGTCATGCCGATAGCAGAGGCAGCCGATAAGGCAGACATAATCCACATTCTAATCCCCGACGTTGCGCAACCCACAGTCTACCAATCGGAGATAAAAGACAGGATGAGGCCTGGTAAGACCCTCGGGTTCTCACATGGATACAACTTCCACTACAAGCTCATAGACCCAATGGAGGGCGTTGACGTCATACTAATAGCGCCTAAGGGACCCGGACCCCTATTAAGGGAGCAGTATCTAAACGGTAGAGGGGTTCCCGCCCTCGTGGCGGTTGGAAGAGACTACTCGGGCAAGGCTCTCCAGACGGCTCTGGCTATGGCAAAGGCTATAGGTGCTGGCAGGGCTGGAATCATAGAGACTACATTCGCCGAGGAGACGGAGACCGACCTGCTAGGGGAGCAGGCTGTCCTCGTTGGTGGTGTGATGGAGCTGATAAAGAAGGGCTTCGAGGTCTTGGTCGAGAATGGATACCAGCCTGAGATAGCATACTTCGAGGTATGCAATGAGCTGAAACTCAT
>CAZHEC010000192.1:0-2521 GCA_964531465.1 uncultured Nitrososphaeria archaeon
TCTATCCAGCTCCTCCCTAATTATTTTCTCCGCCTCCACACTGCTTATCCCTAAAATCCTTGAAGCCGCCTCACGTATATCAAGACCCGACTCCGCCAACCTGTATATCTCAGCAGCCCTGCTATACCCAAATCTCCTGCTGAATAATGTTGCAGTTGCAGGGTTCTTGAACGCATCCCCAGGTTTACCCAGCCTCATCCCCCTCAAACCATATTCAAGGTATTGCGGGAACATCTTTTCAAGCATGGACAGGGACTCAAGTAAACAATGGGCAACGAGAGGTGTATAGACGTTCAAATCCATGTGCCCCATATTGGATGCTATTCTAATGGTCTCTGCATATCCTTGAATCTGCATGAGCACCATGTTCGCATACTCGAAGATTGATGGATTAACTTTCCCAGGCATTATAGAGGAGCCGCCATGCACGGGCTTCAGGGTAAGCTCGCCCAGGAATGACATGAACATTATGTCGTTGTTTATCTTTATGAGGTCTGAGGTGAGTGTCGAGAGGGTGTCGGAGAAGCTCCTGTAGTCGCTCATGCTTTGAAGGCCGATCTCAGGCGTCCCCATATGTCTAAGCTCCAGGCCAGATATTCTAGAGAGGTTTTCTACAACCTTCTCCTTAAATCCCTTAGGAGTATTAGTCCCAACACCTACGGCCGTTCCGCCTAAAGGAACTTCCCTGAACCTATCAATCGCCCTATCAACATCGGCTAAATCTCTCTCAATTATCTCGGCATAGGAGCGGAATAACCTACCGAATGTAGTCGGGACGGCGTTCCGGTAATGTGTCCTACCAATTCTAACTACATCACCATATTTCTCTGACAGCTCCCGAAAAACTTCTATAATTTCTTTGACCAGTGGTTTGACCCTACTCCACATGAGTAAGCATGTGACCCTTAGAGCTGTCGGGAATGTATCATTAGAGGACTGGCTCATATTCACGTGGTCGTTTGGATGAATTATGGAATACTCTCCCCGAGCCTTCCCCAGGATTTCCAGGGCCCGGTTAGCTATCACCTCATTCACATTCATGTTCATGACCGTCCCGGCACCCGAGTTAATCTGGCTTGTAGGAAACTGGTCGAGTAGCCTTCCCTCCAGTATCTCCCTACATGCCCTAACTATGGCCTCACCTTTTCTCCTATCTAAGACGCCTAACTCCATGTTTGTGAGCGCTGCAGCCATCTTGACCATAACGTAGGATTTTACGAAGAGTTCGGGGTAGGGTGGTGCGGCTTTATAGAGCCTTATACCCCTCTGCGTCCATGCCCCCCAATAAGCATTATCGGGAACCTCCACCATCCCTAGGAAATCTTCCTCAACCCTCGGCACACGGAAAACCTCTCAGGACTAACTAATAATCCTCCCTATCCTAAACCAACCTAATGAGTTGGTTCCAAATCTTTATCTCATGAGCCGATGCCATAGCTGAGAGAACGGGATGAATAGAAAGCCTAACCGGCTGATAAAGGAGAAGAGCCCATACCTTCTACAGCATGCCTACAACCCCGTGGACTGGTATCCATGGTGTGAGGAGGCGTTCGAGAAGGCTAGGAAGGAGGATAAGCCGATCTTCCTCTCGATAGGATACTCTACATGCCACTGGTGCCACGTGATGGAGAGGGAGTCATTCGAGGACCCTGAGATAGCTGCTATGATGAATGAAACATTTGTGTGCATTAAGGTGGATAGGGAGGAGAGACCTGACATAGACGCAGCGTACATGATGGTCTGCCAGATGATGACGGGTAGTGGAGGATGGCCGCTGAACATAATCATGACACCTGATAAGAAGCCATTCTTCGCAGCCACCTACATACCGAAGGAGGGCAGATTCGGGATGACGGGGATGAAGGAGCTCATCAAAACCGTTGGGGAGATGTGGAGGAGACGGAGGGATGAGATCCTGAGGTCGGCTGACCAGGCTGTCTCCCTACTCTCCAAGATTAGCTCCAGAAAGCCTGATAAGACATACGATTTGGGAGAAGACGTGCTTGACCACGTATATGAGTCGCTCTTCCGGGCATTCGACTGGAAGCATGGGGGGTTTGGCTCGGCTCCAAAATTCCCATCACTCTACAAGGTTTCCTTCCTCCTCAGGTATTGGAGGAGGCGTGGTGAGAAGACGGCGTTGATGATGGTTGAGAAGATGCTTACTGCGATAAGGATGGGCGGCATCTACGACCATGTTGGATATGGTCTCCACAGATACTCCACCGACGCATACTGGATTCTACCCCACTTCGAGAAGATGCTCTACGACCAGGCGGAGGCAATAATAGGATATACGGAGGCATACCAGGCGACTGGGAACCCCCTCTACAGGAACACGGTCTCGGAGATATTCGAATTCACAGTCAGGGAGATGATGTCCCCGTATGGGGGCTTTTACTCTGCCATGGATGCTGACAGCGAGGGAGAGGAGGGGAAATACTATCTCTGGAGAATCGATGAACTTAGGGATATCCTAGGTAGGAGGCTATTCGAGGTTGCTGAGAGGGTTTATGGGTTG
>CAZHEC010000193.1:0-2509 GCA_964531465.1 uncultured Nitrososphaeria archaeon
CGCAGCTACCACTATTACTTCTATAATTATTCCTATTAAGGCTCCTTTTGAGAGTCCCATTCTTCTACGTTCCATGGTGAATATCTGTTTCGGGTTCTATAAAAGTGTGAGAAGGTGGGGTGCCTGACATGTCAGGTGTTAGAGGTCCTGGGAGCCGAATATCCATGTGGAGGCTGCCAGCGAGATAATAGTCCATGTAATTAGGCTTCCCACCATAATGTATGGATGGAGGCCCTTGATAACCTGGCTTAGCTTTACTCCCTCAGGCCCTAGTATGAGGAGGGTGGGGTCTATGAAAGATATCATGAGAATACGTGCAGACTCAACTGGGTTAAGTGTTAGAGCCATGAATAGGCCGTTTACATCAATCCTGAATGTTAATGTTAGACCTATTATTATGAACTCGTAGAGGAGTATGAGGACTAGCCATGCAATCAGGATTATTCCTAGGGCTTCGAAGCGGCTGCGTGAAACCACGGAGATTAGGAGGCCAAACGCTGTGAGCGATGCTGCAAGTAGTGCACATGCTCCAAGTATCATTAGGTATACGTAGAGGTCTGCGGATGAGAGGAATATCCATAGATACCATGCTGCTATACCGTATCCAAGCATCGTGGCGAGGGTTATCGAGATTGATATTCCAAGGAATTTGCTTAGGATTACTTGGCTTTTCGAGATCGGCTGGGCTAAGAGTATCTCTAATACACCTTTTTCGCGTTCTCCCACTATTGATAAACCGGCGAGGGTCATGGCCATGAGGGGTATCATGTATAATGCCATGTTTATTAGGGCTGCTGAGACTCTTCCAAATGCTCTGAACCCTACTAGGTTGAGGCCTAGGTAGCCATAGTAGGAGAACGTTAGACCTAGGATTGCGAATGCCGCCGCATAGAGTATTAGCCATTTGTTTCTTAGGGAGTCTCTGACCTCTTTTAAGAGAAGGGCTGTGAATGTCATCTATATCTCCCTCTTAATCCTCATTATTAGTTCATCTACATCAGGTTCCTCCACGATAATTCTTCCATCAACAGACCCTATTATCTCATCTAAGGTCTTAAGGAGATTATTCGTGCTTACTGTTATCCATCCTGTTGGATGCCTAGTAACAATTCCTTCTGAGACGTTTATGGAACCATTTGCGAGTATATGGACCTTATAGCTCAGGTTAAGGATTTTTAGGAGTTCTCTGGATGTTGAGTGGCTTATTACTTTTCCGCCCTCCATAATTATGATTCTGTCGGATATTGGGAGGAGGCCGCTTATTGTGTGTGTGGATACTATTATTGTCTTTCCCCTTTCTCTGAGATTTAAGAGCAACTTTATGGCCTCGGCTCTTCCTTCAGCATCCATGTTGTTGAATGGTTCGTCTAGGAGGAGTATCTCAGGGTCTCCTAATAGGGCTATTGTTAGACCTAGCTTTTGCCTCATCCCTCCGGAGAGTTCACCTATCTTGGTATCCGCTTTGTCCATGAGGCCTAAAGGTTCTAAGACATCCTCCAACACTATATCTACGCCTCTTAGGTTTGAGAAGAAATCTAGGACCTGATAGCAGGTCATATCATTATAGAGGCTTAAGTTTTGGGGGAGGTATCCGACAATCCTCCTAACTCTCCTTGACTCGCCCCTAACATCCATACCATCTATAAGTATCTCTCCTTGAAATGAGAGCAACCCTACCATACATCTAAGTAGAGTTGTTTTACCAGAGCCATTAGGGCCTAGTAGTAGGACAAACTCTCCCCTATCTATGGTGAAGGATACGTCGTTTAATGCCTTAACTCCTTTGAATGACTTACTTACTCTTCTTACCTCTATCATGTCTCTCAGACCTGGCAAGCATGATTATTGAGGTTAGGGGGATTAGGGTTAGGAGACCTGCGGCTAGAAGCCATCCCTCCTTCGGCTCCTCGACCCTTTCCTGGATTATCTTATGGGGTGAGGATGAGGGATTTAAGTCTATGGCCTTAACACGGGGGTTAATGGGCAGAGTTCTCTTCATAAGCTCCAGGGTTAAGTATGCAGGGCTATACATCATTATCCTTAGAGGGGGATTTCTGTCTACTAGGTCTTCTACCAGGCTCTGAACCACGTGGGGAGTCCCGCCCACACCCCTATAATCACTCCAGAAATTCTCCTCCCAGACTATGTTGGGAGTGTGGTAGCCCGTTAACATAATTTGTTCCATGTTCTCTATGAAGTCGTTCTTGATGAAGAAGCCTTTTGAGTCGGAGTCTATGCTTACGCCAACGTAATTGAAGGCTATAAGATTGTTTTCCACGACGAGTGTTGTGGTCTCAGGCGGATAAGGCGAGTAGGTTACGTCAAGCCCTAGGAAGTGTCCATACACTATATTTCTCCTTAAGGTTACGTTACTTGCCTCCCTTAGGAATATACCCTCACTCACCACCACACCCTTATTATGAAACGCTATATTGGAGTCTACGTCAAGATTTATCGAATACATGAGGGCCATGCCGACGAGATTCTCAGTAAGCTTGTTATCGACTAT